>JBKUMA010000180.1:0-3941 GCA_046955055.1 Candidatus Gastranaerophilaceae bacterium | reverse complement strand
CTTCAATATCTCTTTTGAAGTTTGCAAGCGATTTAACGTCAACATAGGCTCTCGGATCTCTAACTCCATTTTCAAGCATTTTAACTTTTTTAAATTTCTGTGCATATTTCACAAACAAACTATTTGGATTATTATCCACAAAATCCAGTAAAGTTTTAGCATCATTTGCTTCAGGCAAAAGCAATTTATTATTTTTAACTGCATTTATTAACTCTTTATCATTTAACATTACAGGATCTAATGCAACACCTGACATTTTATCAAATATTTTTTCAATATACTTAGGAGCAACAAAGTTTAAAAATAACATGCCTGACATTTTGAAAGCTACATCCATTCTTTCATTATTATTTCTTGCAGTAACAACACGTCCTACAGAATAGCCTCCATCTGTGACAGCCATTTTATTAACAGTAGTAAAGTTTGCTACTGTTGCCGCCATATTACCTTTAAAAGCAACATCTTTAGAGTTATTTAATGATAGGCTTTTAAATACATCTTTACCCAATGTTTGAAAAGCAGGAGCCTGCTTTTGCTGCTTTGCCATCTGCTCTTTCTTTCTTTGTGCTTCAATTTTTTTCGCAGATGAAGCAAAAATTAATTTAGGCAATATAAATCCCATAAAAAGAATAGGAATAGTTGTTGCTGCAACAAATTTTCCTGATAAAAGTTTTTCATACAAACCTTTTTTAGCTTTTGCATTTTTCAAATCATCAATAATTTCTTTTGAAACTTTGCCTTCAAACTTTTTAATATTGTAATCAATACCTTGATAATCTTCCTTATTAAAAAGTTTCAAATTGACATCAGGATTTAAACCTTTCTTTTTGATATACATGTTGCAAAGTTTATCAACTAAAGGTATTCCTCCTAGCCATACAGCAGATGTTGCATATTCATCCAAAAACCTTTCTCTGGCTGCCAGTTTTGCAACTTCTTTCGATTCTTTGGCATTCTGATTATAAGTCAGATAAATTTTTGACGGGACTTCAATGCCGCAGTCTCTAACTAGTAAGGGGTATATGCTGTTATTATTTCCTATAGCGGATATTATGTTTGTTATTGTCATTTTTATTTCTTCTCCAATTCTTTAATAAAAAAATAGCCTATTCATAATGCGTCTCTTTTATCCTTGAATGGCTATTTTTAATAGAATTGAATTTTATTTTTTTAACTCTTTAATTTACGCACACCATCAATTCCATAGCCCTTCAAGGTCGCTATGATGATGGATATGATGTAATTTTAAAGAATTGTTTTTAATCATTGTTTTTTCCTTATGAACTATACTATATTAAAAGTTTAAATTTTGCAACTTGTTTTCATTAAACTTTATCCGCTAATTTTGCATTTCTTTCTATCTCTTCCAATAACGGAGCATCTGTGCAAACTTCAATTACCTTTGCTTCAGGCATATGAGATATAACTTCGCTCAATGACTTTGAATTTAGCGGATTATGTTTTTTCATAACAGTATCGTAGACATCATCACTATATAATGCCTTTTTAATTAATAAATTATAAATATTTTGGACAGAAGTCTTAATACTTTTTTCTGCATTTTTTATATCTTCCGGTTTAAGTTTTAACCATTTTTCAATTAAATTATGTTTGTCAGTACGAAATAGAGGGCTTTCATATTCATTTGATATAGAAGGATTTACTAAATCAACACAAACATCACCTGAGGCAAGTTCTCTATATACTATCTTAGAAGTATTCATTCCTGCATCAAGTAATTCTTCTGTATGCTTGCCATATTTCCCAAGAAGACCCTTTTTACTTGCGGCTTCAGTTAATTTAATACCTATTTCACCAACAAAATCTATTCTCCCGAAATTTGGATTATGCTTTCTTTTACATTCAAGATTGCTATTTGACGTCACACCATAAGACGGGATACTTGCTATTCTCATTTCACTACTCCAGTTATTCCTTATACTAATTAAACCATATCAAAATATTTTTTGCCAGATTATTTATTAACTTTACGAAATATTAACATATATCTTTTATTTTTAATACTTTTTCCTCATCAAATACTCTTATTAAAAGAGTTTTATCCTTTGAGGTTTCCCCCTTGATTATTTCAATAGACGTTTTAGGTATTCTAAACTGCTTTGATAAATATTCAATAAGTGCTTTATTTGCTTTGCCATCAATCGGCTGGGCAGTTATTTTAACCTTTAATGAATTATTTTCTTTTATTATTTCATTTTTACTTGCGTTTGGTGAAATTCTTATTTGTAAAATTAAACCTTCTTTTGTTTCTTTAAGCATTATGCTGTAATCCTTATGAATGAATTTGTACTATTTTACTTGAAAAATATAAATAAAATCTGTATTATGATTATATCATGTCTGAAAAACCACTTTTTGAAGAAATCAAACAAAAATTAATAGCCCAAAACAGGGAAGAAGAAGATATAGCAAGTATTGAAAAGGCATACCTTTTTGCAAAAAGGCTTCATGAAGGACAATACAGAATATCAGAAGAACCTTATATTATACACCCAGTTGAGGTTGCAAAAATTCTTGTCGACTTAAAAGTTGATACACATACACTTATGGCGGCCTTTTTACATGATATTTTAGAAGACACAGAAACAAAACCCGAAGAAATTGAACAGTTATTTGGTAAAGATGTACTCACACTTGTTCAAGGGGTTACCAAACTAGGCAAATTGCAGTTTAAATCCAAAGAAGAACGTCAGGCTGAAAATTTCAGACGTCTGTTTATTGCAATGGCAAGCGACATAAGAATTGTATTTTTAAAACTTGCAGACCGCCTTCATAATATGCGTACACTAAACTTTATGGCTGCAAATAAACAACACAAGATAGCAAAAGAAACACTCGACATTTTTGCTCCTCTTGCAAACCGTTTAGGTATCTATAAAATTAAGGCTGAACTTGAAGACTTATCGCTTCGCTATTTAGAGCCTGATAAATATTTTGAAATTGCAAGACTAGTTTCTCAAACAAAAGCAGACAGAGAAGCAACAGTTAAAATTTTAATAGACAAAATAACTGCAGACGTAAAAAAGGCAGGAATAAACGCACAAATTACTGGTCGTGCTAAACATTATTACAGCATTTACAGCAAAATGAAACGCTTAAATATAGCTTTCCACGATTTATACGATATTACAGCTGTACGTGTAATTGTTGATACAGAAAAAGAATGTTATGAGGTTTTGGGTTTAATCCACTCACAATTTAAGCCTATCCCTGGCAGATTTAAAGATTACATTGCAATGCCTAAGGGAAACATGTACCAATCTTTGCACACTTCTGTAATTGGCCCGCGTTCAAAACCTTTAGAAGTACAAATAAGAACATGGGATATGCACGAAGTTGCTGAATACGGGGTTGCTGCACACTGGAGATACAAAGAAAAAGGTTCACAAAAAGCAAATAACCCGACTGATATGCAGTTTTCCTGGATGAGAAAATTGGTTGAATATGAAAAAGATATTTCAAACGCAGAAGATTACGTTGATTCTGTAAAGCTTGATTTATTTTCAGACCAGGTATTTGCATTTACACCCAACGGTGATGTATTTGACTTGCCTGTAAACGCCACTCCTGTTGATTTTGCGTACAGAATTCACTCTGAAGTGGGTCACAAAACAGTTGGAGCCTTAATTAACGGAAGAATAGCACAGCTTGATACAAAATTACACAATGGCGATATTATTGAAATTCTTACATCAAAAACACCTGCACCACGTTTGGATTGGTTAAACTTTGTTGTAACTAAACAGGCATCTTCTAAGATTAAACAATGGTTTAAGAAGAATAACAGAGAAGACCACGTTGAAGCAGGTAAAGCCAGCCTTGAACATGAATTAACCAAAGCAGGTTTTGATGACTTTATGAAGCAGGGAGAATTTGATAAAGTTGCAAAACAAATGAATTATCAGTCAGCAGAAGACTTA
>JBKUMA010000179.1:0-3972 GCA_046955055.1 Candidatus Gastranaerophilaceae bacterium | reverse complement strand
AAAGAAACTAAAGGAATTAACGATGTCAGATTTCGGTTTTGAAATTAATAAAAAACAAACAGGATTGCCTAAACTTCCGGACAACTATTGGCAAAACGCTAAAACGGATGAAGGCGAAATTAATACAATTTTTGATAAAAATTTAAACGCTGCTTTAAAAGACATATCGATTTTTGAAAAGCGTAACCAAGATTAAAAAATCCTCTATTTAAGAGGATTTTTTTATTATAAATATTTCTGCAAAATAAGTTTCTTTAATGCTTTTGAATATACTCCGTCGGGTTCAATTTCAAGAGCTTTATCCAGAAGTTCTATCGCTCCTTTATAATCCTCAAGCTTTTTCTTTACAACAGCAGCATAGTAATATGCGTCTACAAATCTGTCATCTAATTCAATCGCTTTTTCTAAATCTTTTAAAGCACATTTCAATTCTTCTTTGTCAGGATTTTCATAAGCAAGTATTGCCTGAGCACGGTTAAAATATGCATCTGTCATATTATGATTTTTTTCAATTGCTTTTGTGTAGTTTTCGTATGCAGCCTGCAATGTATTCAGGTTATGAAAAACTATTCCTTTTGAAAAATAAGCAAGCGGATAATCAGGATTAAGTTCAATAGCCTTGTCCAAAGCTTCTATTGCTTCATCAAATTTTTGTTCATTGGTTTTTGTTATGCCTAAATTTGTATAATATTTATAATCATGTTTTTCTGTCATATTTTTCTCCCGTATACCATGATAAACAAAATGTAAAATCATTACAAGTCAGATAATTGTGTAAAAAAAGAACCTTAGAATAATAAGGTTCTTTTTAATATATCATGTAAACTTAATTTTTATTGATTTATTCTTCTTCTGCTTCCTGACAATCTTCGCATTCACAATTTTCTTGAGCTTCTGCGATAGCTTTATCAGCAGCTTTGCCAGTAATTTTTGCAGTAACAAAACTTGTCAAACCTAAAGCAGCACCGGCAATTGCACCCCATTTAGCTGCTGCTGAAAGTTTAAAGTTACGGATAGCATTTTTAATTGTTTTATACCCTGCTTTAGTTTCTTCTGAAGCGTTTTTAGGCAATTCTTTCAACTTTTTGCCTGCAATATCATAAGCAGATTCAAATACTGTTCTAATATTTTCTTGTGCTTTTGCTAACCTATTTTTACTTCCAGCTTTGTTATCAACAATCATCTTTTTGATTTTGCTAATATTATTATTAAACTTTTCTTTGGTATAGGCAGCTACAGCTTCATCAACTCTACCGTCTTTTACTTCAATACCAAACAATTTGTAATTATCTTTCAATATTTTTTGATAATCTTTTAAATCTGCACCTTTTTTAGGTAACTCAATTTTGTCAAAAGCTTTAGCAGTCTTTTCTAAAGATGAAATACTACCATCTTCGATTAATTTTATAGATTTTTTCAAATCTGCATCGGTAACTTCTTCAAAGCATTTTTTTGCAGCTTCTTTAATTTCTTCTTTTGATGATTTTGAAATATCTTTAATACCTTGTTCTCTATCTAATGCTTTTATGACAACTTCTTTTACTTCTGGATTTTTAATATCTTCAACATTACCTGTTTCAGACAATTTTTTCATAGATTCATATGCATCAAGCCTGATTTTCTTTTCATGGTTAACTCTGCTTTGGTCTAAAGTTTTGATGAATGAATCTTTAGGAGCATTACCTTCTAAAATTTTTGTATTTGCATAACCTAAACCAGCACCTGCAGCCGCACCGACTGCCAATGAGCCTGCAACTACTGCTGTACGATTGTTGTTTACACTATCTACTGCCATATTCTTTTCCTTTATGTTAAGTTTACACGATGTTTAAAATGTCATAAATAAATTTATTTGCTATTTTACCACAAATTATTACAAAAAGTTAATAAATTAAGATTTTTTGTTTGTAACCATAGCAATAATACTGCTTACAGCACCCATTGCAAGAAGTGAAATTCCTCCTAAAAATGCAGCATTTTTTAGTTTTACACTTGTTGAATTGACTTCTTTTGCACATTTTTTAATAAAATCCATTAACTCTTTTGGAGCTTCTTCTGATACAGCTTTAAATTTCTTTGTCTTTTTATCAAAAACATTATCTATAAACTTAGAAATCCATTCAGGGTCTAAATGACTGGCAGCCTGTTCTCGCGTAAAATAAACTGATTTATGCAAATCTTCTTCAATTGCTTTCATAAGTAATGAAGTATCATTACCAAGAGGTGCTCTAAACGTATTACCTTTTCTTGTTACTTGCTTTGAAATACCGTTTAAATATATATCATCCACAGTTTTATCCAAATGCCCTTTGGTCATAAAATCTCTGACATTTTCATTCATTGCGTGAGAGTTTAATATTTCTTTCGGCCTATCCCTCATATATCTTTCAACAGCCTGCTTAAGAGTTTCACCTTCTGCAGGTATAATATTTAACATTTCAGCATTATTAAACAAATAGTTCTTTATTTGCTTATGTGACACTTTTGAAGGTTTAATATTGATTGCCTCATCAACAGGTTTTAAATCTATGAATTCCTTTAAAGCCTTTTGCATTTGTTCTTTTGCCAATTTATCCTGTTCTACAAAACCGGATGCAGTCTTTGAAAGAAACTCATCTGTATAAAATCCCTCTTTATTAACCAGATTATTTTTGAAATAGCCATATGCACCTCCACCTATAGCCCCTACACCCATTGATGTCAAAACATATGGCATATTTGATGGCTGTTTTCTCTGCGGACGAGAGCCTTGAGCATTCATTGAAACATTACTTACTGACATAATTCACCTAACACATTTAACACACATATATATTAAGTCATAAATATTTCAATAATTGCCTTACTTAGAATTATAAATTAACCTAAGTTTACATTAAAACACCCGATGAATAGATGTAGTAAAGCTGGAGATAATAAGTACAATCGTTATTACCAGCATAATACGACCCAGTAATTCGTTATAGCCTTCCAAATTACAGCCGCGAGCGTCTTTAAAATTGCCAAGACAAATGGATATAATATCAATAAGAGTCCAAATTCCCAGTCCTCCAAGAGTCAACAACTGGATTAAACCTATTAAAATATAACCTGTATAAAATCTGTGCACACCTAATCCACCAAGAAAAAACGCTAAAAACAATGTAGCGGTATACGATTTTCTTTCTTGTAATTCACAATTATCCATAATTCAAACCTTTTTCTTAATCATCATGCTAATTGTGACATATTTAATCAAGAAAAAAATGCGAAAAAAGTTTAATATTTACAATAAATTTCTATACACCTTTTCCTGTTGAACCAAAGCCGCCTGCTCCGCGAACAGTATCTGTAAGTTCCATTTCTACTCTTATTTCGGCCTGTTCCACACGTGCAATAATCATTTGTGCAATTCTTTCGTCAGGTTGTATTGTATAAGTTTCGTTTGATAAATTTACAACAGGCACACAAACTTCGCCTCTATAATCCTCATCAATTGTACCAACACAGTTAATCAGTGTAATACCGTGTTTAATAGATAAACCGGAACGAGGTCTTACTTGTGCCTCATACCCATGCTCAAGTTCAATCTTTAACCCTGTAGGCACAAGTGCTCTTTCTAAAGGTTTTAAAGTAATCGGTTCGGTAATCGCGGCACACAAATCCATGCCTGCCGCACCTTCTGTTTTGTATTCAGGTAAAAACCTGTTATGTTCCAATCTTTGTATTTTTAAAACCGTCATGTGATTTATTTTATTCCTTTATACAATTCATTGATATCTATTTCAAGTGCCTTTGCTATATAAAATATAGCTAATGCACTAGGTAACTGTAAACCAGTTTCAATAAGACTAATAGATGTAGGGCTTAAATTAGCCTTTTCACCAAGTTCGGCTTGGGAAAAATTTTTTCGATTTCTTTCTGCCTTTATATTTAATCCTAATATCTTTTTATTCATTTTTTTATTATCATTTATTGACAAATGTATTTCAA
>JBKUMA010000178.1:0-4008 GCA_046955055.1 Candidatus Gastranaerophilaceae bacterium | reverse complement strand
TGCACTGGATTTTATTAATGAAAATATTAACTCTAAATCAGGCAAGATATTCTCATTAAATGATAATTTATGGCTATTTGTTAATAACAAATACATTACAACAGTAGATAACACTCCTGATAATTTTGATATTTTAAAAATAAATAAGGAAGGTGAATACAAGTCCGGTAAATATATTTTTTCAATCCAAAAATGTAACAAAAAGCCTGTTTCATATCCTCAAGATAATGAATATAAGGCATATATAGACTTAAGCCGATTTGATTTTAATTTTACATTAAGAAATAGACTTGACGGCGACATAATCCAGCCATACGGCGTTAACGGGACTCAAAAATTAAAAAAATATCTAAACAACAAAAAAATTCCGAATTATAAAAAATCATCACTAATTCTTTTATGCAGGGAGAATGAAGTTTTATGGGCTTGTGGGATTGGAATAAGTGATAAAATTAAAGTTGTAAATGAGCCTACTCATGTGGTAGAATTGAAAGAAATAAGAGGAAATAATGAAGATTAAAACAGAAGATTTAAAAGTATTATTCAGCGAAAATCAAATTCAAGGCAGAATAAAAGAACTTGCAAGAGAAATGAATGAATATTACAAAGGCGAAGAAGTCATTGCGATATGCGTCTTAAAAGGAGCCGTAATGTTTGCAACAGACCTCGTAAAATATCTTGATATGCCTCTTAAAATGGAGTTTATAAGACTTTCAAGCTACCATGGCACCACACAAACAACAGGAAAAGTCAGAGCTGTAGACATTGCACTGCCTAATTTAACAGATAAAAACGTGCTTATCATTGAAGATATCGTTGACAAAGGCTACACTGCTAAATTTCTTGTTGATTTTATCAAATGTAATTTTAAGACCAAATCCACAAAGTTTTGTTCTTTACTCGATAAAAAAATTGCAAGAATTATTGATATAGAACCTGATTTTTACGGTTTTGAAATTGATGATAAATTTGTTGTCGGATACGGGCTTGATTATGATGAATATTTTAGAAATTTAAAATATATCGGCTATGCTGACAAAAACTTATTGGGGTAATTTTGAGCAAAAATGTTTATAAAAAGTCTTTAGAGGTAATAAATGAATTTTTTTCTCTCAATGTTTATGACTGCAATTTTGAGAAGAAACTATTTAATGTACTAAAAAAAATAATTGACTTTCAGTCCGCATATATATTTTTCATTACACCAACTGAGGTGCGAGTTGAATATTCTGAAAATTCACTTTTACAAAAAAAATCTTTTGAAATATCTTCAAAAACTGCAGAAGAACTATTCAATGGCAAATTTGATATAGAAAAATGTTTAAACACACAAGGAACATTTCTATCTTCGCCTCTTGAACTGCATAACAGCATATATGGTTATCTTGTTTTAACTGTAAATGAATATGATGATGACATTGAACAGGTATTTAAGGCATGCAGTTCTATAATTTCCAACATTATAAAAGATCTTGAAATTTCTAAAATAATGTCTATGCAGGTAAATGCATTAAGAGAAGGTATTACTGATATTAAGACAGAAAATGAAAAAATTATTGAGGCTGACAAAGTTAAAAATTCATTTCTTGCAAATATCTCGCATGAATTAAGAACTCCGCTCAATTCAATAATTGGCTATTCTGATTTGCTTACAAAAGAATTTGTCGGCAAATTAAATGAAAAACAAAAAGATTATATAAACGACATTCAGATTTCAGGACTCCACCTTCTTGGAATGATTAATGAAATTTTAGACATATCAAAACTCGAAGCAAATGCGACTAGATTAAACAAAACAAACTTTAATGTAAGGCAGGCTGTGACAGAAGTATGCAATATTCTCCGCCCGCTCGCACTAAAAAAGAATATCGATATTTATATGGATGTAAAAGATATAGAATTTTTTGCTGATTATCAAAAAATGCAGCAAATCCTTTTTAATCTAATAAATAATGCAATAAAATTTACTCATCAACAAGGTGAAGTAAGTATAAAAGGATATTCAGAAAATAATCAGTTAGTAATAAAAGTAGAAGATAACGGCATCGGTATAGAAAAGAAATATCAAAAAAAAATCTTTGAAAAATTTGAACAGGTTCCCCAAAATTTAATACACAACGAAAGTTCAACAGGACTCGGCCTTACAATTACCAAAGAACTTGTAAAAATGCATAATGGAGAAATAACAGTAGAAAGCAAAATTAATAAAGGCTCAACATTCACTATATATCTACCTTTTAGCTAGAGCAGGGGTTGTTTTTTATTTAAAGATATGTTATAATTAAATTTAGAGTGGAAGATCTATGAGGAGTTTGATATGGCATCTATTAAAGACGCAATGGAAGAAGCATTTACCGACAATCTATCGTTCATAAAATATGTTGTATTTACAGTACCGCTATATTATTGTGTATACTTATTTACTTCAAGCAAAGGAGATTTAACAGGATTTTGGTGGATGGCATCTGTTACATTCCTGCTTTTATTTGGATTTTTTATAAAATGTACTGCTAATGTAAGAAACGGTTTAGACCATGTACTGCCTTCTTTTAATATATTCAATTTATTCTGGGCAGGCATTAAGGGAGTTGTTGCTCTTGGACCTTCAATTGCAATTAATTCCTGGTTGGCAAGTTTATTAAGCGGTTTAGTCGATACACATATTCCTGACCCAAATTTTGCATTGGGATTTAAAATCGTTATATGGGCAATTTTTGTTTCTATTATGCTGACAGGCTACATGCAGTATTCCAAAAACTTTAAAATTGCTGATGCATACAACTTCAAAACAATATCAAATTCTTGTATTGATATATTAATCAGAGTACTGTTTATGGTACCTATTGTATTAATAATTGACGCTATCATTGTGGGTGCAATAACTTATGTATTCTGGGTATTTTTAGGAATTCCAAATCCGATTTGTACATACTTCTGGTGCATGGCATTTGTATTCAATCTGGCTATGATAGGAAATTACATGGCACAAATTGATTACGAAACAATTGAAGCGAAATCTGAACGGGATATTTAAAACAAAATTTAATAAATTAAGTTATAAGGAACTAAGAGTCAATCATCTCTCTTAGTTTCTTTAATTTATCACGGATTTCTGCTGCTCTTTCAAAATCAAGAATTTTAGCAGCTTTATGCATGTCTTTTTCAAGTTTATCAATAAGTTTAGGCAGATCTTTCTTTTCTATATTTAATTCTACCATTTCTTCCGCTACAATATCCTCTAAATCGCGATAACTTGCAACAAGTGACAATAAATTATCTTCTATAGGCTTTTTAATAGTTTGAGGTACAATACCAAACTTTTTATTGTATTCCATTTGAATACTTCTGCGTCGTTCTGTCTCAGAAATAGCCTTTTCCATAGAATCAGTCATTCTATCTGCGTACATAATAACTTCACCGCAAGCATTACGTGCAGCACGGCCTATTGTCTGAATTAAACTTGTTTCTGAACGCAAGAAGCCTTCTTTATCAGCATCCATAATAGCAACAAGTGAAACTTCCGGAATATCGAGCCCCTCTCTCAAAAGGTTTACACCAATAAGAACGTCAAATTCTCCAAGACGTAAATCTCTAAGAATTTCCACACGTTCTAAAGACTGGATTTCACTGTGCAGATATCTTACTCTTATACCTTCCTGGATAAAGAAATCTGTCAAATCTTCTGCCATCTTTTTTGTTAAAGTCGTTATAAGAACACGTTCATTCTTATCAGCACGCTTTTTAATTTCCTCTTTAAGGTCATTGATTTGACTTTCAATAGGTCTTACTGATATCTTAGGATCAATTAGACCTGTAGGTCTGATGATTTGTTCTACAAGCTGCCCTGAAGTCTTACGTTCAAAGTCTGAAGGTGTTGCTGATATATAAATTTTCTGATGTATTTTATTAAAAAATTCATCATTTTTTAAGGGTCTGTTATCTTTTGCACAAGGAAGCCTAAATCCATATTCAATCAAAGTGTCTTTTCTTGCAGCGTCCCCTCTGTAC
>JBKUMA010000177.1:0-4014 GCA_046955055.1 Candidatus Gastranaerophilaceae bacterium | reverse complement strand
GTATATTATGAGAATTTCTGCGATTGACAAATGTTGTCCAAAACCTGCTTTTGCAGCAAAACAGCAAAAGTATGAAAATCCTATTGACAGACAAAAAGAACGAAATTTAACGATTCTTGCATCTACCGGCAGCGGACTTTTAGTCGGTGCGACAATTGCCGGAATTTCCACCTGCTTTATGCAAAGCTTATCCAAGACTAAAAGATACACTATTGCAGGGATTATAGGGACAGCAGCTATGGCTGCAACTATGCTTTTGACTCTTCCTGGTAAACTATACGACACCAAGGTTAACGCGATGGTAAGAGAAAAAGAAATGGATGTTTTTAGCCGTAAAAAAAGTGCTGAAAGTAACATCTTAGGCGAAGTTGACAAAGAAATTCAAAACGAAAATGTATCTTTAGACCAAAAAATCAATCATTACACAACAGTTAAAATGGCAGATAATGGCAACGGAATGCTGATAAAAGGTGCATAAATGAGTCTGAGTGTAAATGCTGTTAACATTACATCTTTTACAAATAATCACCGAAAAAATCAAAACCGCTCAACAAAACAAACTGATTCAATAAACAATCCTATTTCAACAAAAGGTGAAAGGATGAAATTATTGACAGCAACTTTTATTGCGGGGTTAGGTCTTGGTGTTAAGCTTCTTGCCGAATTAATGGACGGAGATTTTTTAGGTGAAATCTTGTTTAAAAAAGGACGTAATATTGCTAACAAGGCTGAGAAGCAGGCTAAGCTTTCCAAAAATAAAAAAATTCTTGTTGGAATAGGCTCCGTTGTAGGACTTGTCGGAATGTTTATAGGCGGATTTGCATTGCTTTATACTCTTTACAAAACACCTAAAATCAACTATGACGGTAAAATTAATGCCTTTAAAAAAGGAAAAGAAATGGACACCTACTTAAAAAGCAATAAAATAGAAAAAGACATTTACACTCAAATGAATGACAAAGCCCAAAATTCCGATTTCAGTGAAAAAGAAAAATTAAAAGAGCATTTTTTTAAAATGCAAATGGCACAAAACAAAGTTCCAGATTTTGTTAAATTAAAAAGGACAAATTAACTATTTTTCGTCTCTTTCTAAAATAATACTGTACCCCAGAAGTTTGCATATCTTTTGGAATTCAGCAAGTTTCAGACCATTTCTGCGTATTTTACATGAAAAAGTACTTTGCGGAATTGCCTCACCTGTATCTACTTTTAAAGAATCCAATAATACTTTTTGAGTTATGTGCCCTTTTGCCATAACTAAACGCATTATTTCATCATTATTCCATTCTGTTATATCCATAACAAAAGTATATGGTATTGACAATACAATTCAAATTGTGTAATATTTATTGCATATATCAATATATTATTTATTATAACGATATTTATTCACAATTTGGAGATTAAACATGCAGAAAGCAAGAAAAAGTTTTACTTTAGCAGAAGTTTTAATAACTTTAGGAATCGTTGGTATAGCTGTCGCAATAATATTACCAACAACTATTGTAAATTATAAAAATAAAGCACTGGCAAACCAAGCTAAGAACTCATATTCAAAACTATCAAATGGACTACTTGCAACGAAAAGCCGTTTAGGTATAGATTCTTACGCTGAACTGTTTAACTCTGGTTACACAAAGGACACAGTTTTAGAAGAGCTATCAAAAGATCTAAAAATAGTAAAAATCTGTAAAGAACATCAAGGAGGCTGTTGGAATTGGAAAACAAAATATGCAAAAAAAAGATATTCAAACGGAAAAGCAATTTCGCTTGACTACAGAAAACAAAGCGGTGCTGTCTTAAGTGATGGCAGTGTTATATTTCTCGATATATACCCACATGATGGTAACTGCAATTGGACAAACAGCGTTATACAAACTGATTCTCTTGGTAATCCAATTAAAGATGAAAATGGAAATAATTTAATAGTAAACCACTCAGACAAGCGATGCGGTTCAATAAAAATAGATATTAATGGTGCAAAAGGTCCAAACCAATTGGGAGCTGATACTTGGGATATTGATGTTTATCCGGACAAATTATCCTTGCAGTACTATTCATTACTATATGATGACAACCTTAATTACGAAAATTACCAGATAGATGAAGATTAAAACTTTTTATGATAATATAATATCGTAATGCAAGAAGGACAAATCTACAAAATTCATTCAGATTTTTATTACGTTGATGACGGCGTCAACTCATTTGAATGTAAAATTAGAGAAGTGTTAAAAAAGCAGAAAGAAAAAATTCTTGTTGGTGACTTTGTTGAATTTGATAACGGAGTTATTAACAAAATTATTCCACGCAAAAATTTTATAAAACGTCCCAGTGCCGCAAACATTGATCAAATAATTATTGTATCCGCTTTAAAACAGCCGGATTTAGACCTGCATCAATTAAACAGATATATTGCTCTGGCAAAATATTATAAAATTAATACAAAATTATGCTTTAACAAAAGCGATTTAAAATGGGATAAACATTTAAAAGAAAAAATAAAAAAAATATATGAACCTTTAGGTTATGAAATAGTTATAACCTCTGCAACAGAGCATTCTGGGATAAAAGCTTTTGAAAAACTTTTAAATAACAAAACTAGTGTATTATGCGGAAACTCAGGAGTCGGAAAATCAAGCCTCATCAATGCAATAAATCCTAATCTTAACTTAAGGACTAAAGAAGTAAGTGAAAAAAGTCAACGAGGAACTCATACTACTCGTCACTGCGAAATAATAAAAATAAACGAGACTTCCAGAATTGTTGACACCCCGGGATTTAGTAACGTAAAATTTGACTTTTTATTGCCTGCAGATGTAGATTTGCTTTTTGATGACATTGCAAAATTCAGAGATTGTAAATATTCTGACTGTCTTCACATTAATGAAGACGGCTGTAATGTTCTTGCCAATATAGACAAGATTGATGAGTCAAGATACGAAAGCTACCTTGCTTTTATAGATGAAGCAAAAGAATACAAAGAAAAAATTAAATATGAAGGAAGAAAAACTGAACTTTCAAAAAAAGTCATAAACAATAAAACTGTTGCTAAAATCAGTGAAAAGAAAAGACAAACTTCCAGAAACAACTTGAAAAACGAAATCTATAAGAATTTAGAAATAAACGATTTAGAATAAAAAAGGATAAGATAATGAATGTAAAAATGAATGATTACATAGAAACTATTAACAAAAAGCTTGATGAATATATGCCGATTGAATATCCGGAAGATATTTTTAAAGCAATGAAATATACTGTACTTCTTCCCGGCAAAAGACTAAGACCGGTTATGTGCCTTGAAGCTTGCCGAATGTTTGGCGGCGAATTTTCAGACGCAATACCTGCGGCTTGTGCTATTGAAATGCTTCATGCTCAAACTCTTATCCATGATGATTTACCTTGCATGGATAATGACGATTTCAGACGCGGAAAACCAACTAATCATAAAGTTTTTGGAGAAGCAAATGCAGTTTTGGCAGGAGATGCATTATTAACTTTTGCACCGCAAACTATCGTAAAACATTCAAAAAACATTTCACCGGAAAAATTAATAAGAATTCTTTATGAATACTTTAATGCCGCAGGAGCATACGGAGTTATTGCCGGACAAGTTGTTGACATTGAGAGTGAAAAAGCTATTATACAGAACCCTCAAGAAACTCTTGAATATATTCATACGCACA
Source organism: Candidatus Gastranaerophilaceae bacterium (assembly GCA_046955055.1). Classification (GTDB taxonomy): domain Bacteria; phylum Cyanobacteriota; class Vampirovibrionia; order Gastranaerophilales; family Gastranaerophilaceae; genus JBKUMA01. Next base: position 328 of record JBKUMA010000177.1, on the reverse strand, counting down.
AGACTGCTGATTTATTTAAACTCGCATTGAGAACAGGTGCAATAATTGCAGATGCTTCTGATGAACAGTTAAAAGAAATAACTGAATTCGGACAATATCTTGGCACTGCTTTTCAAATAGCCGACGACATTCTTGATGAAACTTCTACATTTGAAGAAATGGGCAAAACGCTAGGCAAAGATAAAGAAGCCGGAAAACTGACATACACTTCACTTTATGGTTTGGAAAAATCAAAAAAAGACTTGAATAATCTTATAGATAAATGCTTTAACATATTAAATAAAAACGAACTTAATTCTGAAGTATTTGAATACATATTAAAAAAAAT
>JBKUMA010000176.1:0-4027 GCA_046955055.1 Candidatus Gastranaerophilaceae bacterium | reverse complement strand
ATTATACACTTTGAATAAGAGTTTGTAAACCGTAGTTGTTATTCTTTGTCCATATTTGCTTCTGGAGGTCCTTCAGGATTGATTTTTTCTTTCCACGCCTTAATAATTCTATCTTCAATAGTCTTAACGTCTTGAGGATTATATTTGTCATAATTTCTAGGCATATGAATATAACTCCACGCAGCACGAATGTGTTCAGGTGTATCTATAGGATATTTGTCGTTTACAGGATCGGCAAATTGTACATCACCGTATTCATGTAAACCTCTATTTTTATATACGTCATCTCGTTTTTCCATACACATATTAAAAGCCTTCTACGGCAATAAGACATCAGACGTTTAAGCAATTCAACGGGATAATATTAAGAAATCTTAACAAAAAATATTTATTGAAGCAATTATTACGCACAACATTTGTTTATATATGTAAGGTAGGTTAGATATATAATTAGGTAGGTTAAAAATGACACCAATTAGTTCAATTAATTGGAATACTTATTGGAATTATGCAAAAAGGGCAGGCCGTATTTATCCGAATTTAGTATTCGGTACAGGCGGTGAACCTATGAGTATGACTTTAAAAGATTCCTTCTTCGGGATTAAAGGTGCTGACGGCAAAAGAACTGGCGGTAAGTACTTTAACAATTTCGGCAGACAACTTAAGGATGCATTTAAAGCCGGAGAATCTCATAACGAAGCAATGATTAAAAAAAGCGGAGGCTTCTGGAAATCTCAATGGGAAGCTATAAAAACAACTCCAAAAGTTATACAAGAAGCAATTACTGATGGAGGAAGTGCAGCTAAAGCCGCAGGCAAAAGTAAATTCTGGGGACAAACTAAAGGTCTATTTAAAGGCTTAGGAAAACGAATGCCTTTAATAGGAAGTGCACTTATCTTATTAACAGAACTTCCAAATATATTTAAAGCCACAGCAAATGAAGGAATTGTTTCCGGTGCAGCGGAAGTAGTAAAAGCCGGTGCCAGACTTGGCGGCGGTATGCTTCTGGGAACAATAGGAGCTGCATTTGGTGGACCTATTGGAAGTATCGTTGGGTACATGATAGGTGACTGGATAACAAGTAAAATAGTAGGAAAAAGCTATTCAGAAAAGAAAGCAGAAGAAAAAGCAGCCCTTGATGCTCAAAAAAAGAATATTACAGACTCACCGATAAACATTTCAGGTTATCAACCAATCCCTAATACTAATACAGCAAGTACTGCAAACATGTTTGACCCGAGCAAAGTAGCTACTTCAATGACACCACAACAGCTTGCTCAATTGGAAATGGCATTGGCGTCAGGAGCCGGATTACCGGGGGCATCATTTGACAGAACAGTTTAAACTTATAAATATACATAACCACAACCCCATAACTCAAAAAAACAGGTATTATAAAATACCTGTTTTTTAGCAATAATTCGTTACAATATAGCAATTATATAGTGTAAATATTTTTTATATATACATAGGGGAATATTAAGATTCTAAAAGAATAGAAAACAGGGGATTATGACAACTAATCTAAGGTTGTACGATTTAAATAATATAGCAAACTACGCCATATCTTCAGGTGCAAACCATATTGACGCTATGAATGGATTTGCAGGCGGTGCAGCAGGCATCATGATTTGGGAAGGTGCAATGCAGGCAGGTAAAGGCGGTACTTGGCTATGGAAAAATCGCGGCAACTATAGTGAAGCCTGGGAAAATTTCAAAAATGCTCGTCAAACAAGAATTCTTAATGAAAAAGCATTAAAAGGCAGCAATATATTTGAAACAATAAGAAACAGACAAGGAAATTTACAACTTAGGAACTTAGCACCTAAATTTACAGAAGTAAAACCTATGGATTACAGTGAATTTTCGAAGCTAAACCCTAAAGCACAATTAAAGGTCAATAACAAAGTCATAAAATCTAGCTATTATAAAGAAGTAAGAGAACTGATTGCAAAAGCAGAAGGGGCTAAAGGAAAAGAATTAAAAGCATACTTAAAACAAATAGACGAAGCTATCGCAAAAGCAAATTTGAAAGTAAAAAATGCTGAAGCAGCAGGTATAATTAAACCAGCAACACTTCGTGGAAAAGCTTGGTCCGGAGTGAAAAAATACACAGGTTATTCTAAATTATCACTAAAAGCATCAGAAAAAGCTGCAACATCAACAACATTCAGAAGAGTTGCTAGATGTGCTAAAGGAGCAAAAGGCAATGCGTTATTTACTGGTATTGCACTGGCAGCAGAGGCACCTGACCTTATTAAAACATACAAAACTTGCGGCACAAGAAAAGGAAACAAACAACTTGCGAAAACAGCAGGAATTGTAGCTGCAGAGATAGGCGGTTACGCATTAGGTTCTGCCGGAGGGGCAGCCATTGGTGCCGCAATAGGAACAGCGGCCTGCCCTATAATAGGAACAGCAATAGGTGCATTATGCGGTCTTGCAGTTAGTTGCCTGGCAGGCTGGGCAGCTAGAAAAGTTGCTGGTAAATCAGAACTTGCAAAACATGAAGAAGAACAGGCTGAAAAACTTGCTGCAGAGGCAAAGAAAGATCCAGAAAAACGCAAAGAACTTATAGCACTCGCACAAGAAAAACTATCAAAAGCAGAACCTTCAGATGAAGATGCAGAAGATGCACTTAAATCATACAAAAAAGTGTTAAAAAGTATAGACAAGTCTGAACTAGAAGAGTCATACAACGAAGAACCATTCAGAGAAAACATATCAACTAAAAAGAATAACACATTAAACAAACTTAATGCTTTAAGAAATTTAAGTTTATCGAATTACTCAATTGAATATACAGCATAAAAATAAAACACAAAGCCCGCTATCTAGCGGGCTTTTAAACTTTTAAAGAGTTGAAACATGAAAATCGCGTTCTGAAAGGCTCGAAGTGCATTCCAAAATATTTGTTAAGAATTTTTCGATAGCTGCTTCCATTGAATTAATTTCCTGCTTTAATTCGTGATAGCTTTCTTCTCTGGCTTCTCTTAACGCAGTTTCAAAAATTTCATCATGATACATAACATACTCCTTATTATCTTTACATATTCCCATGTCGGACAGTTTTATATAAAACTTTAAGAAATTAAATTTTATTGTTACAAAATTTATTATTGCAAGAAATTATTTTTACTTTACTGTAAAATATTTATTAATAAGTTTAGTAAGGGATTATTGAAGTATGATGACTGATTATTTAACAAGTTATGACTATTATTCCAGCAGAAGGGATATGGAAGTTATATCAAATATTGTGGAATCTTTAAAAAAAATTCTTGAAGAAGATAAAAAAGAGGCTCAGCCTTTATTCTTAAAAACTTCTGATAATCTTATATTAAACATTGCAAGAAAAGTTGTGCAAGAAAAGAAAAAGACTTTTCTTATCGGCATAACAGGAGAAAGTGCTTCCGGAAAAACTGTATTTGTTGACAATACAATTCAAGCTTGCGTAAAAGAAAAAAAAGAAGGTATTTATACAGTTATTCGCTGTGATGACTATTACAAAGATACTTCAAAAGAATTACAGGAAGCAGGAAGCTATGAAGCACTTTTTAAAACAGGTTTCAGCTTTGATACACCTGATGTCATTGATTTAGAATTAATGAAAAAGCATTTACTAAAACTTAAGCAAGGTAAAGAAATCAAATCTCCTCATTATGATTTTGTCACCTGTATTTCTGACCCTGACGGGGATCTAAAAAAGCCTGCAAAAGTTGTATTAACAGAAGGTCTATATGTATTGAATGAAGGTGTAAGAGATATTATGGACGTTAAGGTCTATGTTTACACACCTCTTGATGTAATAAAAGACCGCTGGTATAAACGTGCTGCTTTGCGTGGTAAAACCGGTGCTGCTGCTGATTTACAGTTTCAGGATGTAAACAAAACTGCACAACAATATATACGTCCTGCATATCAAATATCAGATGCTGTAATTAATGGAATGGTAAGCCAAGAATACATTCAAAAAATTACTGACAAGATATTTAATACTTTAAAAAATATTGAATATTAAAAAAAG
>JBKUMA010000175.1:0-4043 GCA_046955055.1 Candidatus Gastranaerophilaceae bacterium | reverse complement strand
ATAATAATGCCCTTGTTGAGCAAAGAACTGTTTAGAATATTTTAAAGGTTCTCCACATAAACAACTGAATGCTTCTGACGGTGCATTTGATTTGTGTTCATAGTCACAGTCATATTCAACATTTTCAAAACCATAGTATACAGCGTATTTAGTCCTGTCGAATGTTGCGACTATAGGATCATCTGCGTTTAGTATAAGTTTTAAATCATTATTTTTATCAATCGCATTTTTAATGAATTCGGCTGTAGTATTTAATTCACCGTATCTGTCTAACTGATCACGAAAAAGATTTGTGACAATAAGATAATCTGATTTCATATAGTCATATAATTTTGTTAAATAAGCCTCATCAGATTCAATCACTGCATAGTCAAACCTTTTAAATGGTCTAACAGTTAAAGCAAAAACATTTGCAACCCCGGTAAGCATATTTGCACCTTTAAGGTTGTGAATAACTCTTTGATTTGCACATTTCAAAATATGTGCACAAAGCCCGGATGTAGTGCTTTTGCCGTTTGTTCCAGTAACTGTAATAGTTTTTTTTCTTATGTATTTAGAGCAGTGTGACAAAAAGTCAGGACAAATTTTAAGGGTTAACATACCTACAAATGATGTTCCTGAAGACTTGTTGAGTGTTTTTATCCCCAGATAAGCCGCTCTTGCAATTAATAAAGACGAATAAAATTTTATTTTTCCTAGCATAAATAGTCCTTTGGACGTATTCCATTTCTCAAGATATTATTCTATACTTCCTTAATATAATACAAAAGTAAGAATAATAAAAATGTATTTATTTATTGCAACAATTTTTATAGCGGAATTAATTATCGCATCAGCTTTAGTTTCATTTATAGTAAGGGCTGATAAGAAAGTCTGCGAAATTAATAACAGTGTTACGGTTTTCAAGCCAATACTTGAAGAAAATCTTAAAGTTTTTAAGAAGGCTGTGATAAATCTTCAAAATACAGTTGAGTCCTTTTTTACATTCATAAGAAAAAAAAGAGAACAATTTACCATGAAGATAATTGTCACGCTTGTGATGTACGCTTCATTAATATTTTTTAGAGGAAGATTTAAAAAAGCTGCAGCTGTTTTTCAAACTTTAGTATTAGTAAAAGATTACTGGGACGAACTTACAATATAGTAATAGTGCACTTATACAGCAGATTACTTGTAATCCTTAAAAAAATATGTTATTATAATCACACACAAATGAAAGTCGAGGTTATGTTATGAGTAAAAATAAATCATTTATGTTTGGTATGGGCCTACTTGCTGGTGTTGTAGGCGGAATAGTAGCAGGTGTTTTATTGGCTCCTAAACCGGGTGAAGAATCAAGAAGAGAGCTAAAAGAAGCTGCAATAAAATTGTACGAAGATAATTCTCCGGCTATTAATGAAGCTAAAAAACAAGCTATGGAAAATATCGACTTAATGAAATATAAATTAGAAAGACAATTCAGAAAATTTAACAATATGATTAAATCTAAAAAACTTTTGAAAGCAAAAGAGCTTGAAGAATTAGATGATGATTTCGGTTACTAGAAACAAAAAGGATAATTTATAATGGACATGTCACAAATAGCACTAAATCAAGGCTTAACATTTCTTGCTTGGGCTACAGGTATTGTAGTTATCATAGTAGCGGGATTTCTTGTTAAATTGCTTATTGATTTATCAGCATTGGCTAAAAATGTAAATGAGACTTCAGTGTTGTTAAATAATGAACTTAAACCGACATTGAAAGAATTGAATGAGACATTGGCTTCAATCAATGCAATAGTTAAAAGCACTGATAAAGGTGTAGATAACTTTAAAACAGCTGTCGAAAGAACATTCGGCAAAACAAAATTAATTTCCGAATCCATTTTTGGAGGCATAATTAAAGGCTTTACAACTGTCTACAGTATGTTTGCTAAGGCAAAAAGGTAGTAAAAGATAGCCTTTTATGGTGATTATTAACTGATTTAGATTCGGTAAAATGTAAATGAAAAAAGAAAAGGAGTAATTAATATGTCAGCAACTAAATTTTTAGCAGGTTTTATAGTAGGCGGTGCAATTGGTGCTATTGCCGGTGTTTTGTTGGCTCCAAAGTCAGGTGAAGAAACAAGAGCAATGATTGCTGATACTACTAAAGACGTTTTGAAACGTGCTGATGAAACCGTAAAAGAAATTCAAGAAAAAGCAGATGATGTTGTTTCTGATATGCAAAAAAAAGGCGATGAAATAAAAGAAAAACTTCAAAACCTTATCAGACAGCAAAAAGAAGAAGCAGCTGAAGCTTAATTGAAAAAAAATATATTGAAAGGCAGGTTCGCCTGTCTTTCAATTTGTAAAAAAATATTAAGGAAGTGAAATTTTCTAAGTGAAAAATTGTTTATATACATATGGGAAAAATCAGGAGATAAATAATAATGTCAGTAAATCAAGTCGATTTAGGGGACATGGAAAAGTGCCGTTTGAAAGTAATAGATGGTAACGGCAGCAGCGTAAGAACATTACATACCCCAAAACAAAATGCAACTACCCCGTTAAAAAATGATAACAAATCAACTCTTTTAAATTTGCAAAAGCAATACATTTTTTCTTTAAAAGATGCGGTAAGAACAAAAAAGATTAACGGTGAATGCATATTTCATCAAAACGGAAGAATATTCTGTATTCAGGTTAAAAACCATAGAAACAGGGTTATAAAAGCTTATATTTTGAATGATAATGAAGATAGAATTATATCAATTTCAAATTACAATCCTGATAACGGCAAAGTTATCAGAACAGTGCTTTATCATGAAGAAAAGCTGACTGTATCATCAGTAAAAGAATACGATTTAAAAACAGGTAATCCTTCAAAGACAACATTCTTTAAAGAGGATGGAAAAACTGTATCATCTATTCTTGAATATTCTGAATTCAGTGATGATATAAAATATACGCTTGTATGTGATGATGGTGAATTGATAACTTCAATTATTTAATTATTTCTTTTAAGAGCATCTTCAAGTGCTTTTTCAAGAACTTTAATTTTATTTTCAAGGACTTCAACACGTGAAGAATTTTCGGTTTTATCAATTGAAGTTTTTTCAAGCTGTCTTTGGTATGCTGAGTTTTTGCTGTTTGCAGCCTGCATTACAGGCAGAAAGAAAAATATTGCAGCAGCTTCTCCAAGTGCAAATACGATAAAAGTATATCCGCCTAAATTAACATCCAAAGATTTAGCAGGAAGGCCGAAAAGACCTGACATTGAATTGCTTACCAAATTTAATGTTACAGTGTCATTTATATTCATAATAACAAGCATTACAAGTATAAGTGTTAAAAGCGGTACAATTAATAAAGATATAAATTTCATATGTTTAACTCCTGTTTTCAAAGTAATTTAAAACCTTTTGAATTTTTTCGTCAGGTTTTATTTCAAGTTCAATTATCTCATCAGAAAAAGGTTTTGTAAACCGTAAGAAGAATGATTGCAAGACTTGTTCTTCTGTTTTAACTTTGCCTGTTCCTGCTCCATAAAGTGTATCGTTATATATCGGATGTTTCATATGGCTTAAATGAACTCTTATTTGGTGAGTCCTTCCTGTTATCAATGTTAATTCCAGGTATGTAGCATCGTTAAATCTCTTTATAACTTTTACTAATGTTGTGCTTTCTTTGCCGTCTTCTCTAACTGTCATTTTGTGAGGCTGGTTCGGATTTCTGCCTATAGGAAGTTCAATTGTGTCCTCGTCTTTTTCATAATTGCCTTTTACTACAGCACGATATTTTTTTGTAATTGTGTGATTTTTGATTTGTTCGGCTAAAAATTCATGTGCTTTATTGTTTTTAGCAATCATTAACAGACCTGATGTATTTCTGTCCAATCTGTGCAATATTCCTCGTCTGAATTCACCGTTTATGTCTGACAAGTCATTTCCGTATTTGTATAAAAGAGCGTTTACCAGTGTGTTTTCACGTTCTATTGATGTCGGATGAGTGAGCATTCCTGAGGGTTTGTTTATGACAAGCATATTTTCATCTTCATATACAATATCTAAAGGTATATTT
>JBKUMA010000174.1:0-4047 GCA_046955055.1 Candidatus Gastranaerophilaceae bacterium | reverse complement strand
GAATTAAAAATTCCTGAAGAAGAACAGGTTAATGCATTAATTACAGCAGGTGAAATAGGCAGGATTATTTCAAATAAAGTTGCCTTGGCCGGAGCTGTTGCAGGTTGTCAGGCAGAATGCGGTGTTGCTTCTGCAATGGCGGCAGGGGCTTTGACCCAAATGAGGGGCGGTAATTTAAAGCAAGTATTAAATGCAGTGGCTCTTGCAATGAAAAATTTACTTGGCTTGACGTGTGATCCTGTTTGCGGGCTTGTTGAAATCCCTTGTGTAAAACGTAATCCGTTTTTAGCAATTCACGCTGTTACAGCTTCAGAACTGGCACTTGCAAACATTACTTCTAAAATTCCTCTAGATGAGGTTATTGATGCATTAGAGCAGACTGGCAAGCTTATGTCACCGACATTAAAAGAAAGTTCTCAAGCCGGTTTGGCTAGGACAAAAACAGCTGTTCAATTAGAAAAGAACATTTTAAAATAATATCTTGTTAAGTTATGTAACACTTATATCTATTTTAAGCAATTATATGGAAACGAAATACTTTTTATATATATAAGAGATATGAGTATTTAAACTTGAGGAGATATAACTATGTCCAACGAACCTATTGAAGCAGTCGGCAGAAAAACAACTTCTAATCCTGTTGATTATATTAAAAAATATAGAGAAAAATTTAATGGCAATGTTAATTTTAATGAAATTATGAATTGCATCTTTAAAGGCGGAGAAAACGGTGCAGCTGCAATTACTGCATATGGTAATAATCCTCCAAATTCTGTTTTTAATGCATAAATAATGTTTTTTACAAAAGATTTTTTTTGATATAAAATAGTTCTCAAAAGAGGACTATTTTATGTTGTTAACAGCTGATATAGGAAATACAAATATTACCCTTGGGCTTTTTGATGAAAATGCTCTGGTTGAAGAGTTCAGACTTGCTTCTGATAAAGATTTGTCATTGGAAGAGTATGAGGTTCTTCTAAAGTCACTTTTCAAAGATTTTAAAATAGATGGATGTATAATAGGTTCCGTTGTAGAAGAATTAAACTTTAAATTTAAAAGTGCTGTTGACAGTGTTTTTAAAATTAATTCAATAATGTTGTCCTGTGACATTAACACAGGTGTTAAGATTGCGTTGGAAAATCCGCATGAAGCCGGTGCTGATAGGATAGCAAACGCTGTAGGTGCTTATGTTTTATATAAAAAGCCTACTATTGTTGTTGATTTTGGAACGGCTACATCTTTTGATATTGTTAATTCACGCGGCGAATTTATCGGAGGCGTTATTGCTCCGGGAATTAGCCTGCAAATGAAGGTTTTGAATAAATTTACTTCGAAACTTCCAAGAATAGATGTTGCTATATCAAATCGTGCAATTGGTAATAATACAACCGAAGCAATTCTTTCTGGTGTAATAAGAGGGGCTGCTTGTATGGTAGACGGGCTTGTTGAACAGTGTGAAGAAGAACTCGGTGAAAGAGCTACATTAGTTGCAACGGGCGGATATTCAGGTTTAGTTGCAAATTATATGAAAAGACCGTTTGATTTTATAAATCCAACACTTACTCTTGAAGGATTAAGACATTTATATTATTTAAACTGTAAGGAAGTGTCACGTATATCTTAAATGTTATAAGTGAACTGTAAAAAATTACCCATCAAATTTTCATTCCATACTTGTACTTCTTTTGGAACATTAAGTATTGTTGGCGTGAAATTCCATATATATTTTATATTTGATTTAACAAGAAAATCGGCAGTACTTTGTGCATATTCTCTTGGAACAGTTAGAATTGCAATGTCTACTCCTGTGCTCTTAGCAAATTCAGGAAGCTTTGAAATGTCAAAAACTCCTTTGTTATTTACGATTTTATCTATTTTGTTTTTGTCACTGTCAAAAAGTGCAATGATATTTAATCCGTAGCTTGTAAAATTGTCGTATTTAGCAAGAGCTGAACCTAAATTTCCTGCCCCGATTATGAAAGCTTTTTTTGTTTTTTTGAAACCAAGTGTTTTTTCTATAGATGCTTTTAATTCTTTAACAATATAGCCTACACGGCATTTACCTGAATTGTTTAACAAACTTATATCTTTCCTAACTTGTGAGTCATCAATGTTTAATAGCCCTGCTATTTGTTTACTTGATATAAATTCAATGTTTTCATTTATTTGATCTAAAAGTATGCAGTGATATAGTGTTAATCTGTTTATAACTTTGTCGGAAATCTTTTTGTCCATAACAATATTATATCGCAAAAAAAAGGATGAGCGAACTCATCCTGAATCATATATTGAGAAACTAATGTATTGTAAACTAATGTGAGGTTGCACATTAAATTATTTCTTGCTTCCTATTTACCGTATAGAACAGCTCTTGCTGCAGGTGAGTTAGGAAGTAAAGTTTGATCGTAGAAAATAACCGGGTAAACGTCAGTAGGATTAGTTACTGTACAGTTATCACCAGATGTAGAGCCATCACAAGCAACAACTTTGTTTGGTCCTTTTTGTCCGTTTACGTCAATAAAGCCGCGGCATTTTGTGCCTGCTCTAACTGCTGTTTCATTACATTCTGCAGTGTCTTGAGGGAATGTAATTGCTATACCATCGTTAAAGAACATTGTGTAGTTTGTAGAGCCTTGTGTAAATGCTGCACCGCCTTCAGTAATAGCATATCCTGTTGATGTTGTGCCTGTTTTAACAACGTTCATGCGGTTTTTAAAAATCGCATACATATTTTGAGTACCTGTAGTCGCAGTTGCTGTAGTTGTATCAGCTAAACTGTAATCATCAAGAGCAATGTTTAAAACAATAGCTTGAGAAATTGCAGAAAGTGCTTTTTTGTATGCAACTTTGTACTGTGCACCTTGAGTAGAGTTCATTAATGTCGGCATAGTCATAGCCGCTACAACACCAATAATACCTAATGTAATCAATACTTCAGCAAGAGTAAAACCGAATCTTTTAGTCATAAATAACGCCTTTCTTATAATCGAATCATCATCACAATTAATTAATACTTATTTATAATATTCCACAAATCTAATCCTTTTTAACTATATGTGAAGAATTGTTTCTAATTCTAAAGGATTAGTTAATTGTAATGAATATATTATGGATATCAAGGCGTATAGTCCCGTTGTTAGTTGTTTTTACGCTTTTCTTCCTGTCTGACAAATTCTGTCAAAGCTTCAAGATGCTTGTCTTCTATTGAAGCAATTAATTCTTCTACACTTTTAATTTTATTAAGTGCAAAAGCAGTTTCAGCAAGAAGTACGCAATCGTTGCAAAGTCTGTAACCTTCGTATTCGATTGAGCCGGCAAGACATTTTTCTTCGCCGCAGCAGTCGCAAGCAAAGGTTTCATCAATAATATCAGGGTTATCCTCAATATCGTCAATTCTCATTTGTTCAACAACTTGTGCCATTTCTTCGGCTATTTCTTTTTCGCTTTTCATATTTAAATCCTATTTAATTAATTGTGCCATAGTGCTTACAGCTTCTGGAAGTCCTGTAAATACAGCACGTGATATTATGCTGTGACCGATATTTAGTTCAACAAGGTTTGGTATCTCATGCATTCTGTGAACATTTTCATAATTAAGTCCGTGGCCTGCATTCACCTTTAAGCCTAAACTTTGTGCTAATTCGGCTGAGTTTTTAAGTTTTAAAAATTCTTCTTCCTCTTCATTGTATCCAAAGGCTTCTGCGTAAGCACCGGTGTGCATTTCAATAAATTGTGCACCTGTTTTTGCTGATGCCTTTACCTGTTCTTCTGTCGGATCAATAAATAGGCTTACTATTATGCCTGCGTCTAAAAGGGGTTTTATAAATTCCGTAACTTTTTCTAATTGCCCTGCAACATCAAGACCGCCTTCAGTTGTTACTTCCTGGCGTTTTTCCGGAACTAAGCATATGGCATATGGTTTTATTTCAAGAGCAATTTTTTGAATATCTTCTGCCATAGCCATTTCAAGGTTTAATTTTGTTTTAATAGAGTTTATTAAAGAGTAAACATCTTCGTCTTTTATATGGCGTCTGTCTTCTCTTAAAT
>JBKUMA010000173.1:0-4063 GCA_046955055.1 Candidatus Gastranaerophilaceae bacterium | reverse complement strand
TAATTTATTTTACCACCTCAAAATAAAATTTTAAATATTATTTGAAATTTTGTGAATATAATGTTATTATTTATTTATGAGTTTTTTAGATGGTTTAAATTTATATGCTAATTGTTTCAAATATTATTACGGTTTTGACAGAAGTTCTACGTTTGTTCGCGGGATATTAGGGCAAAACTTTAAATTTCCTTACCTGCTTGAAGAAAAAAACTTGTTGAAAATTGATAAAGTATCTTCTGTAATTACATATTTTGCAGTCTTTTTTGCAGTGATTTTGTTTTTAATGTATTTGTACCTAATATTTTTCCCTAGCTATATTGACTGGTTCCAAAAAAGAATTTTGTTTTTATTATTAGTTTTGGCTCTTCCTGCAATATTATCTATTGTTTTGCCGTTTGTTACTGCAAATTTTATTTTTAATAAATATTTAAAGAAATATGGCAATTATTCTGTTGAAAAAGGTAATTTCAAAACACCTGCAAACTCAGGAGAAAAAACTATTCCTGGATATGAAAGAATTAAAAGACGTGTTGTTAAAGAATCTTCTTACGGCATAATCTTTGTTCTTATATTTGTTTTATTTTTGTCATATTGGAATAACGCTTCCTCTGTCGCAGCTTCTTTAATAGAACGCGGCAACTACAAAGCAGCGGTTAATATTCTGAATGTCAGATTAAAATTATTCCCAATAGTTTCCAGCGATTATGGGCTGAGAGCATATGCAAAATATGGTTTAAAGGATTATGATGGTGCTGTAGAAGACTATAAAACAGCAAATAAATACGCTTTTTCTGATGTTTATGACAATGATATTTATGCAGTTATGTCCGAAAGTTATAACAAACAACAAATGCTTGATATGTTTAAAAAGTCTTATGACTCAAAAAAAGAACAGGTTGATAAGTATTCGGTTGTTTTTGCAAGAGCCAATTATTTAATGAGCATTAAGGATTATAAATCCGCAAACCGCGATTATGACATATTGGTTAAGGCATATAATAATGAAGAACATTTGATATTCCCGCCTGAAATTTTATTTTACAGACGTGCAATTACAAATGCAAAATTAGGTAATAATCAAGGCTATAAAAAGGATTTTTCTATAGCAAACAAAATGTGCCCTGAATGTGATTTTAAAAATGTTACAGAAGAACAGTTAAAACCTGTCCCTGAATTTGATTATTAATTGTATATTAACCTGTTAAGGGATTGAGTTTTTGATTTTTTTAAGGTATCTTTTAACTAAGACTTAGAGGAGAGACAAATGCTTATTTTAGAAGATTTAAAAGTAATTAATGATGTTATAAAAGATTTGGCTGAATTTGTTCAGACTGACGATTATGTTAAACCTGATTTTGAAGAGTATTTAAAGACAATAGGTGCTTATAATAACCAGAATGTAAATTTTCAATCTGCTTGTTTTAACTATATTTTTGAAAGAAATTTAGGAGAAGACCATAAAAGTATTTTGACACTTTATTTGGAAAAAACTAAAAAAATTCCTGCCGTTAATAAGAAAATTGTTAAATCATTAATGAAGTCTCTTTCTTCTGTTTATGAAGTTAAAAAAGTCTTAAAAAACGGTTTTGAACTTAACAATATTATTAATGAGAAAGACTATAACGTTACTTCTCTTGTTAAAATGACATCTTTCAGAGGAATAGGTTCTGGTCAGTTTGTTGTGGCAAGGATTTTTGAATTTGAAAAGAATTATTATCTTCTTGAAATTTCAGGGGTGCTTCCTTCTACTAAAAAAGATGATGCATTAAGATATTCAGTAGCCAAAATTATCCAAAATCCGGAACTGGTTTATTTGGATAATCCGAAAAAACAAAAAGAAATTGAACAGAATGTTGAACTAATTTATAATAAATTTATCGAATACTTTGGCAAAGATGAAGTAATAACATTAAATAAGTATGCCGATGATGTTATCGGGCTATTTAATGATTATGCTGAATACGGCAACAAGGCTGAATATTCCGAAAAAATTCAGGAACCGGAAATGTATAATTTCTTTGAAGTTTCAGAATTTAATAATTCTTATGAAAACTTCCTTGAAAATTCACTTGGCGGATTTTCTTCTCACAAGGAAACATATGATGTAGGTATTGTTTTTGACAGAGAATTAGGTCTATATGCATTGCCGTTTTATGGTACTTTCAACAAAATTTTTGAAGTTGAAAACCTTTCAGAAATTGGAAGCTATGCCGAATGTATACAGTATTACTTGAACAATGATAAGTTCTCCGCAAATATTATAAAACGTGTTGCAGCTAAACATCAAAACTTTATGGACATTGTAAATAATGTTTTGGATGCAAATTATACCATTGATGAACTTTTGGAAAAATATAAAGCACGTTATATGGAAAATAAAATTTTCTCTTCAACAACTGTTTTATATAAATCTCAAGCATTTTCAAGAACATTAGGTATAATAGAAGAAGAAAATGAACGACCGGAGCTTCCTGAAAATATAGATTTCAGCAAGGTCGGCAGAAATGATCCTTGTCCTTGCGGCAGCGGCAAAAAGTTCAAAAAATGCTGCGGAGCGAATTTATAATAATTCTTTCAGAGCTTTCGGGCAAAGACCGATAATGTTTTCAAGACTGCCGCGGTAACCTTTTATGAAGCCTTGCGGCATTTCTTGTATACCGTATGAACCTGCTTTGTCCAGAGGCTTAAATTTGTCTACGTAATATTTTATCTGTTCGTCAGTCAGATTTTCAAATTCAACATAGCTTGTTGTTGAATTTTTCTTAACTTCACCTGTTTTAGAATTAATAACTACAATGCTTGTGACTACAAAATGAGTTTTTCCTGAAAGTTTTTTAAGCATTTTGCAGGCATCTTCCTTATTTTCGGGTTTGCCTAAAATTTCATTGTCTAAAACTACAACAGTGTCTGCACCAATAATTAAAGAGGGTTCATCAACGAGAGGTATCACAGCTTTGGCCTTATTGTAAGCCAAATTTTCTATAAATTCATAAGAAAAAACCGTCGTCGTGTGTTCTTCAACATACGGTGACGGAATAACTCGAAATTCATACTTTGTCTTTTTCATAATATCTGCTCTTCTGGGAGAAGAAGAAGCTAAGATAATTTTTCCCATTTCACAGTCCCTTTTTTGTCTTTCTTTGATTATCATATCAAAAAAAGAAGAACTGATAAATCTTTTATTTTGCTGCGGGAACACAGCACAAACTGCACAACGTCAAATTAATATTGTGCAGATTTGTTATATCTTGCTGTTCTTGCGTTTATGGCATAACAAGCAATGTTAAGACGTTGTTTAAGCGTCATCATATTTCTATACATATTTGCGTAATCATTCATAGCACCCATCATTTTACTAGGGTCTACCATTGATTCCATATTTTCGTGGTTGTCAACTTTTTCTTCTGCGTATTTTTTGACCAGCAGTTGGTCAATGTAATCCTCAGCACCTATTGCCATCGGTGTCCTCCCAAATTCAATTGTGTGTGTTCCTATTGTGTATGATTTTCCGTGTGTAATAATAAATGAGAAAGTGGTTAAACTATCCTAAATATTCCTTATATATATACTAAGTATTTCATTCCCAAAAAATTGCTTATTTTTTCAAAGAATGTTAATATAAGTTAACATATATTATGGTATAATTTATTTATGGAAAGTATAAAAATTATTGCACCTGTAAAAAAGCCTGAAGATATTGAATTATTCGCTAAGGAAACAGGATGCCGCGATTATTATGTATATTATAAAAAGTTTTTGAATAATAATTTTGACTACGTGACAGAGTTTGTCAATGTGGCAAAGCAAAATGGCTGTCATATATATATAAATTTTAAACATGATATTATCGAAGAAAATTTGCCGGAAATCAAAAAAATGCTTCGATTTTTAAAAACTGCAGGTATCGATGGTATTCTTATCAACAGTTTTGCAATTCTGGAGGCTATAAAGGTTTTTAATCTTCCTTTTAAAGTCATTGTTGACTCCTATTTTGATATCCATAATCTTTCCGGAATTGATTTTGTAAACAATTTCCATAAGGTTGATGAAATCATTATTACAG
>JBKUMA010000172.1:0-4078 GCA_046955055.1 Candidatus Gastranaerophilaceae bacterium | reverse complement strand
ATTCCACTCATTTGTCCGACTTGTTCTTTTGTATAAGAAGTACCGTAATTGTTGTTGATATCTTTAAGAGCAATATTAGTAAACTGAATAAGTCCAACTGCTCCTGTACCGTTCCATTTTTGAGGGTTGATACCGGATTCGCTGTTCATTACGGCAAGAAGGTCTTTATAGTCACAGTTTATTTTTTTTGAAATTTCTTTAACTCTATTTATAAACGCTTTGTCTAATTTAAATTCTGTATAGCTGTTTTGAATATTACTTGTTTTAGAAACAGTATTTGTTTTTTTGATTGAAGGAATATTGCTTAAAGAACTATTGCTGTTAACTTTATTTGTAAAATTGTAATTAAAGCTGCTGTTTATAGACAAATCTGGAAAACTATTGCTATAGTTAAATCTTGGGAAAGAATAAAAATATGATGGATTGTATAAATTGTTATTATTGAAGTTTCCGGTAGTAAAAAGTGACGGAAAGCTGTAGTTTTGGTTGAAGCTCATATAATTATTTAAATTATAGTTGCCGAAAGAAAACATATTTGTAAAATTAGGAAAAAGACCATATCCAAAACCGGGGTTGAAACTGCTGAAACTATTGCAACAGCAAGACATAAACGGATTCATTCCGCCTAAGAAAAGACTGCTGTTCATATAAAAATTGTTAAATCCCAAGTATGACATTTTTATCCCTGTGTAATTTCCCCGTATATATATAAAGTATTTAATGTTTACAAAATTGATTAAATTTATTTAACATGTTAAAATATATTAATAATAAATAACTATTAACTAATGTAAAATTTTATGTTTATTATATTATATATTTTAGGGTAGAGATAAATTATGATTTTTAACGAAACAAAAACACATGAAATTACAGTCGACGTAGTTATTTTGACTTTGAAAAACAATGCTTTGCATGTTTTGCTTGTAAAACGTAACAACGAGCCGTTTAAAGACAAATGGGCAATCCCTGGTGGATATGTCAGATTGTCTGAAAACCTTGATCAAGCTGCCTTGAGAGTATTGAAAGAACGTACAAATGTTGATAATATTTATCTTGAGCAGTTGTATACTTTCGGCGATCCGCTTCGTCACCCTAATGCAAGAGTTATAACATGTGCATATTTTGCGTTGGTTCGTGCAGAAGATATCCAAATCGTTACTACTCCTGAATTGGCTTGGCATAAAGTTTCAGATTTGCCGCCTCTTGCGTTCGACCACAAAGAAATTATTGAATATTCTTTGAAAAGAACCAGAGAAAGACTTGAACTTTGCCCTGTAGCTTATCAGTTGTTAAATGAAAAATTTACTCTTACTGAAATGCAAAGAGCTTATGAGTTAATTATGACTAAAAAGCTCGACAAACGTAATTTTAGAAAGAAAGCTCTTTCAACAGACGGACTTATTGAACTGGATGAATATACAAAATCGTCTTCTAAAAGACCTGCCAGACTTTATACATTTGAAAGAATACAATTAAATTCAAAAAGAGCTCATTTCATTTCGAAGAAAAAGGAGAAAAAATAAAAAATGTTAGTAACAATTATCTGGACTATACAAATTATATCAGCATTACTTTTAATAATTTTAATTCTTTTACATTCACCTAAAGGTGATGGTATTGCTGCAATCGGAGGAGCATCTCAAATTTTTTCTTCTCAAAAAAGTGCTGAAAAAGGATTAAATAAAGTTACAGGTATAATTGCCGCTATTTTTATTTTGTGTACTTTCCTTTTAGGTTTTGGAATTATAAAATAATCCTCATACGAGGGATAAAATGACAGAAATTTTTTCGAGAAATGAATTATACTGGGGCAGCGAAAATCAAAAGTTTTTGGCCTCTAAACATGTTGCCGTTTTCGGTTTAGGCGGAGTCGGAGGTTTTTGTGCGGAAGCATTGGCAAGAGCTGGAGTAGGTGAGTTAACAATTATTGATTTTGACGATGTTTCTCTGTCAAATATAAACAGACAATGTATTGCTTTTCACTCAACTGTAGGACAGAAAAAAGCATTGCTTTTTGAAAAACGTCTTAAAGATATTAATCCTGCTATTAAATTAAATGTGGTAGATGATTTCTATCTTAATGAAATGCCTTGTGAAAAAGTTGATTATGTTGCAGACGCAATTGATACTATGAGATCTAAAATTTCACTTCTGGAGCACTGTGTTAATTCAAAAATTCCTGTTATAAGTTCAATGGGTGCAGGAAATAGAATTGACCCTACAAAATTATATATATGTGATATTTCAGATATAGAAAATAAAAATGCACCGTTTATATCGAATATAATTTATCAATTAAAGAAACGTGGTATAAATAAAGGGATTACTGTTGTTGCAAGTCGGGAAAAACCTTTTGTTCAAGAAAAAATTTCATCAGAAGAAAAGATTACAACAAAATCAGGTGAAAATATTGAATTTGTAAAGATAACACCGTCTTCAACTCCGTTTGTTGCAAGTACAGCAGGAATTTTTATGGCTGCACTTATAACTCAAGAATTATTAAAAGGAAATAAGTAATGAATATATTAGTAACCGGAGCTTCCAAAGGTATAGGAAAAGCAATTGCAGAAGAACTAAAATCAGTAGGGCATATTTTTGCATCTGGAAGAAACGAGGAAGCTTTAAAAGTTTACGAGGATTATTGTATTTGTGATCTGTCACTAAATAGTGAATGTTTGGGTGATTTTATTATTAAAAATAAGATAGATGTGTTGGTAAATAATGCTGGTGAATATATTTACGGCGGAATTGATTCCATGAACAAGAATGATATTAATAGAATTTTTGCAACTAATTTGCTTGCACCTACGTATTTGATATCTAAAGCGGTTCCATATATGAAAGAAAAAAAATGGGGACGTGTAATAAATATTGGCTCAATTTCAGGAGTAATGGGAGAAGCTAATGCAAGTTTATATTCTTCCTCAAAGGCTGGTTTAATAGGACTTACAAAGGCTTTAGCTTTGGAGCTTGCAGAATATAATATAACTGTAAATACAATTAATCCGGGCTGGGTTGAAACTGATTTGGGAATGGATTCAATAGAGGAAAGTGATTTTTCTAAAGATGAGATTATTGAATGTATTCCGCAAAGACGATTTGTAAAACCTGAAGAAGTTGCCAAACTAGTAAAATATCTTGTAAGCGAAGATGCTAAAGGGATTACAGGACAATCGATAAATTTGTGTGCAGGCTTAAGTGTTGGCATTTGATAAAAAAGGTTCATTATATAGTGAATAAACAGATAAAAGAATATATTGAAAATAACATTCTTCCTCAATATCATAACTTTGATAAAGGGCATAATATTGATCATGTAAAAACTGTTATTGAAGAAAGTCTTAAACTTGCGGACGGTCTTGAGGTTAATACTGATATGGTTTATACAATTGCAGCCTACCATGATTTAGGACTCTTAAAAGATAGGAAAACTCATCATTTGGTGTCAGGAGAAATTTTACAGGCTGATAAAGAGTTAACTAATTGGTTTACCAATGAGCAAATTTATATAATGAAACAGGCTGTTGAAGATCACAGGGCGTCATCAAAATCAGAGCCAAGAAGTATTTATGGAAAAATAGTTGCGGAAGCAGATAGAGATATAAAACCATTAAAAATTATCCGAAGAACAATTCAATTTTCAATGAATGCACAGCCAAATGCCGATAAGGAAACATATTGGCAGCATCTTTTGGAGCATATGAAAGAAAAGTATGAAATAGGCGGTTATATGAAATTGTGGTTTGAAAATTCCCCAAATGCATCCAAGCTAGAAGAACTCAGAAAGATTATTGCTGATAAAAAACATTTACGTGAAATTTTTGAACAGTTGTACAGAGAAGAAACTGAATTAACTATTTAAAACTGTGTTAACGATATCTTCTGCAGTAATTTTTAAACAGTCTAAATTTTCGCAAGTTGTCTGTCTGTGTTCCCAAAGACAAGGTTTTATAGGACAGTTGTCTTTAGCCTTGACTGCAACAACATTTTCAGATTGCGGGATTAATTTTTTATCGTCAGTCGGTCCGAAAATAACATACGTTTTAGTTTTTAAGGCTACACCAACATGTAAAGG
>JBKUMA010000171.1:0-4115 GCA_046955055.1 Candidatus Gastranaerophilaceae bacterium | reverse complement strand
GTATAGAATTTTATATTTAACTATATTTCCATATTTTTATGCTATACTAGCCATATGGTTAATAAAATTACAACTGCAACCGTTATAGGTTTAAATGCTTACAAGGTTACTGTAGAGATAGACGTAGTTAATTCTCTGCCAGGTATTTCCATTGTTGGACTTCCGGATACAGCTATAAATGAAGCTAAAGACAGGGTGCGTTCTGCTATAAAGAACTCTGAATTTACTTTTCCATCTAAGAAAGTTGTAATTAACCTTGCTCCGGCGGATTTGAAAAAAGAGGGAGCCAATTTTGATTTGCCAATAGCTATTGGAATTCTTGCCGAAGAAGAAGCTGTTAGTTCTGAGTTGTTAAAGGATTATGCATTTATAGGCGAACTTTCTCTTGACGGTGCCTTAAGAGGTATAAACGGTGTATTGCCTCTTGTTTTAGGCTTGAAAGAAGCGGGGGTAAAAAGTGTTATTGTTCCTGTGCAAAATGCAATGGAAGCAGCACTTGTCGAAGGGATAAATGTTTATGGGGCTGAATGTTTAGCAGATGTGGTAAATCATTTCATTGAAAAACCTCTAAGTCTTACAAAAGTGAATGTAAATCAGTATTTGCAGGAAAACTCAGCTTGCGATTATCAATACGATTTCAAAGAGGTTAAAGGACAGAAAAAAGCTAAAAAAGCATTAGAAATAGCAGCAGCGGGCGGACATAATCTGCTTATGATAGGCTCTCCCGGTTCTGGCAAAACTCTTATGGCAAAATGTTTTGCGTCAATTCTTCCTCCTTTGCAATTACAGGAAGCTCTTGAATTGACTAAAATATACAGTATATGCGGATTATTATCATCAAAAGAGCCGTTAATGACTAAAAGACCTTTCAGAGCAGTTCATCATAAGGCTTCTGCAAACGGAATTATTGGAGGTGGTTCAAATCCTAAACCTGGTGAGATTACACTCGCACATAGGGGAGTGCTTTTTCTTGATGAGATGGTTGAATTCCCCAGAAGTGTTTTGGAAGTCTTAAGACAACCTCTTGAAGACGGTGAAATTGTTATTTCGCGTACAAAACACTCTATAAAATACCCTGCAGAGTTTATGCTTCTAGGGGCAATGAACCCTTGTCCATGCGGCTTTCTGGGTGACAAAGAAAAGCAATGTACATGTACAGATTTTCAAATTGACAGATATTTATCAAGATTATCAGGACCTTTACTTGATAGAATTGATTTGCAGATTGAGGTTGCAAGACTTACTCCGCAAGAATTAATGAACACTAACAGTGATGAAGAATGTTCTGCTCAAATTAGAGAAAGAGTTATAAATGCCAGAAAAATTCAAGCAAGAAGATATTCAGAGGACGGAATTCTGACGAATTCAGAATTAACTTCTAAGCTTGTCAAAAAGTATTGCCAAATTGATAAAGCAACCGCTGAATTAATGAAAGCTGCAATTGTTAAATATCAGTTGTCAGGCAGAAGATATGACAGAATTTTAAAAATTGCAAGAACAATTGCAGACCTTGATAACTCAGAAAACATTAAGCAAAGCCATTTAATGCAGGCTCTTCAATATAGAATGTTTAACAAAGAAAACATTATTAGATAAGATTAAAAAATCCGGCAATTAAACCTGCTACAGCTGCAACTGCAAGGTAGAAAAGTGGGTCGCGTTTTTCTGTAATACTTGCAATAAACAGTGCTATAAGCAAAAACATTCCGAATAAATTTATGTTGTTAATAAACATATCTACGCCGACAGCTGCCAAAAGCCCGCAGCCTGTTGGTTTTAAAACATATATTACAGATTGAACGTATTTGTTATGTTTAAATTGTTCTAGTAATTTAGAAATTATTATTATTAATATGAAAGAAGGTAAGATTACAGAAGTTGTAGCAACTAATGCACCAAGTACTCCTGAAGTTGTGTAACCAGCAAAAGTTGCTACATTTACACCTACAGGACCTGGGGTTAATGAGGATATTGCAATCATGTCTGTAAGCTGTTGGGTTGTATACCATTTTTGTACATCAGCTATGTGGTATAAAAATGGCAAAGTAGCATATCCGCCGCCGTAAGAAAACAAACCTATATGGAAAAATTCGAGGAACAATTTTAAATAAATCATTTTTCATTCCTCCTGCTTTCAATACTTTTTTGATATTGCAGCCAGATTCCTAAGAATATAGCAAGAATTATAACTGCTGCAGGCGGTGCTTTAAAACAAGCAGATAAAATAAATGCTATAAAAAATATCCAAGCAGATAGTCTGTCTACAACACTTTTTCTCCACATTTCTTTTACTGCAAGATATATAAGAATTAAAACGCCGATTCCTACTCCCCAGAAAATACTTTGAATAAATTTCAAATGGATTATTTCATCCATTATTTTAGCCATGATTATAATGGATACGAAGGCAGGTAAAGTTATTCCGAGTAATGCAGCAATTGCTCCTTTAATCTTTAATAATTTGTAGCCTACAAAAACGGCAAGATTAGCGGCGATTACTCCTGGAACACTTTGTCCTAGAGCGTAATACTCACATAATTCATTTTCATCAATCCATTGCTTTTTATCTACAAGTTCACATTGTAATAGCGGCAGGATTACATAACCTCCGCCAAGAAGTAACGTACCTACTTTAAAAAATGTTTTAAAAATACTGTAGAAAGTTTTTTGCATATGGTTATTATACCTTGAGCAAAGGCATAGGGCAAGTTTATTTAGTTGCACAATATACAAAAATGAGTTATAATGAAAAATGAAATCAATAATATTTTTTCTCCAAAGCGGGAAAGTATCAGAAAAGGAGACTTTTATGAAAATTAAAATTATTAACGTCGGGGGGGGGGCAAATATTTAAGGCTCCTGACGCACTTTTCCACCCCTTGTAAATTATTAAAAAACTGTTATAATAGTGATATGATAAATCACAATAAAAAGTCTGCATTTACTCTTTCAGAAGTTTTAATTACTCTTGGTATAATAGGTGTTGTCGCTGCTTTAACCATACCTTCCTTTTTAACAAAAATTCAGAATAAAGGTTATGTAGAGCATTTAAATAAAACATATTCACTTTTGCAAACTATAACAAATAAGATTGTAGAAGAAGAGGGTGAGCCTCAAAATTGGATTCTTGATGCTTATAGTATTGGAAGTCATGAACCGAATGAAAAAGTAGTAGATATGTATACGAAAAAAATGAATGTCGCAAAAATATGTGAAAGGAAGGATCTTAATCTTACTAAAGAAACGCCTTGTGTCTTAAAAAATCAGGAATATTATACTCTTGACGGTGTTTCAAATCCGGTTTTAATCAATGACGCCTGGGGATTATATTCTTCTTCATATCCATTATTGCTTGCAGATGGTTCAAGTATTGCACTTCTATTTATGTCAAATCCAAATGGTGGATTCCATTGGGGATTTCCTGATTTGACTTTTATTGTGGATGTTAACGGTAAGAAAAAGCCAAATAAAATTGGACGTGACATATTTTTGTTGTATATGGATAAGAGAGATGGAGGAAAAATTTCTCCATTCTTGAAAGAAAAATTATCAGGAAGCACGCCTGAACGTTTAATAGACGATTGCAAAGATGGTGGAAAAGGCTTCTCTTGTGCATACAAAGTTATAAGCGAAGGCAAAATGAATTATTAGTTTTAACTAAGAATTCAAAGTTGCTTTAAGTCTTGCCATTGCTCTAGCGATAGCAGCTTCTGCTCTTTTAGCATCTATTTCAGCTTCGGAATCCGCTAATCTTGCTTGTGCACGATTTAAAGCTTCTTTTGCTCTAGTAACATCTATCTCATCTCCGCGTTCTGCGGTAGTTGTAAGTATCAAAGCTTCTTCATTTTTAAACTGAAAGACACCGCCCATTGTTGTAAAGTATTTTTCTTCACCGTTTTGAATAACTTTTGTTACACCTATATCAAGGGCAGCCATAATAGGTACGTGCCCTTTTAATATACCGAATTCACCGTCAGTGCCTTTTGTATAAATTTCTTCGACTTGTTCGTCAAAGACAATTTTTTCATGCGTAATAATTTTTAAATGCATTTGTTGCTCCATTACTTGGTTGCTTGCGTTTAACGGGCCTTCAACACCTTGTTGAAGAATAAGAT
>JBKUMA010000170.1:0-4145 GCA_046955055.1 Candidatus Gastranaerophilaceae bacterium | reverse complement strand
AGTTAGGACTGCTTTCATTGACTGAGCCTTTCCCCATAATTAGTGTACTAGTAGGGAAACCGCTGTTTTTAACAAGATTATGAAATTCACTTAGCGACTCATATCTTTCAAGTAAAACGTCTCCAAGAATTACAGGATTTTCAGATTTATCAATAAACTTTAATATATGTTCTACAGCTTTTTCCAGTTTTTTTCTGTCACTCTTAACCTCTTTTATTTTCGGCTCATTGTCAATATACATTTCACCAATATCAACAGGTATTGCAATATAAACGGGTCTTTTGTATTTCACGAATACATGTAAAGCCCTTTCAATCTGTTCTTTTGCACTGTCTTCACTAAGGTAAGCTGTAGTTTCCGTAAAATTAGAAAATGCATCAACATTTGCATAATAATTAGGGTGAGTAAAATTATGGTGAATAACAGTATTATCTCTTATGAATTTAGTTTTTGGAATTCCTACAATACTCACAACCGGAACATTTTCTGCATAACTCCCTGCTATAGCATTTAGTGCAGAAAGTTCTCCTACACTGTAAGTTGTGATTAAAGCTCCGCTTCCGTTAATTCTTGCATAACCGTCAGCAGCATAACCGGCGTTAAGTTCATTGGTACAGCCAATCCAGTTTGTATTTGGATTTTTTTCAACAGCATCTATAATATTAAAATTATAATCTCCTGGCAGTCCGAAAAAGTCTTTTACACCTATACGGTTTAGTTCCTGAATAAGAAAATCATTTACTGTAATTTTACCCATTTTATTTTCCCCTTTTTAAAGAGGTTAAATAAAACCAGAGATTAAAAAATCACCCGATATGATATCTATTTTATTGAAAAATTAAAATTCAAAATAATCACAAGTTCTTCATTGAAAAAATCTTCAGGAAAAGGATTGAATGAAGCTGCTGTTTTAATTGCATTACCAACATTATCATCAAGTTCTTTTATCTTTGAAGACTCAATAATCCTGCACTTTTTAACGTGTCCGGTTTTATCCAGTGTTAATGCAACTTTTACAGGAACATTAGTTTTGTCTTTCAACAATACTGCAACTCTTTTTTTATCAGGTGCTTTCCAGTTTTTTTGGACCTTTTCTCTTACAGACTTTACATAAGGTTCATAATCAACATATTTTCCGTCGGCATTAAAAATAAATACTTCTGTTTTAGATTCCCACACCTGTACCGCAAGGAGTTTCCCAGAAGGGTAATCATACAAAATTCTGCATTTTGGAAGTTCTGCTTTTTTAAAAGAAACATATTTTAATTCATTTGTATCTTTGTTGTAAATTAATTCTGCATTACCGCTTTTCACGTAATAATAATTAGGATTTTGAGTTTCATCATCTTTAATACATGTAAAATCGTGATAATATTTCGGATATTTGTCAGTCTTAACCTGAGGTTTAATTTTACTGAAAATTATTGCGATAGACGTATTTACGTCTTTAAAAGCAGTTGTCTGTTTTTCACTAAGAAACTGAGGTTCAACTTTAATAGTTGACGCTGCAAAGCCTGCGTTAGAAACAAAAAATATAATTGAAAACAATAAAATTAACTTTTTCATAAAACATACTCCTTTAGACATTTTACTATAAACATGCCAAAAAGCAAATTGCACGTGCCATTTGAGATTTTTACAAAAAAAATAAACAAGAAAAACCCGTAATAATAATACGGGTTTTAACTATTTTTATATGAAATTCAAAAAAAACTAATTATCCTTTTGGCTGACCGGTATGAACTTCCAAACCTCCTGTAACAGGTAAATTCACGCCATTACAATAACTTGACTCATCTGTTGACAGAAAGTACATTGCCTTTGCAATTTCTTCCGGCTCGCAAATTCTTTTTAAAGGATTTACTCTTGCAAATTCTTCATATGGAATTGAACCGCGTTTAAGCATAGGAGTATCTGTTGCTCCAGGACAAACACTATTTACTCTAATTCCGTATTCACCATAATCAAGTGCCATAGCTCTGGTCAAATTCACAACAGCACCTTTTGCAGCATTATATACAGGCATCTTATAATCGGCTGCAAGTCCTGATATTGAAGCAGTATTTACAATTTTACCGCTTTTATTTTTTATCATTTCAGGTATAAAATATTTTGATGTAAGATAAATTGATTTAACATCAGTATTCATTATTGCATCCCAATCATCTTCTGATGTCTGATGAAGATATCCATGAGTTATAATCCCGGCATTATTAATAATTACATCTAAACCTTTCAAATTCTTCATGACATAATCATGCAAATAGTTAACTTCTAAATCTTTTGTTACATCACATACAAAAGAATATACATCATCATGATACCTCGTTTTTAGGTCAGTAAAAATATCCTCTCTAACATCACGACCTACCATAACTACCGTCCATCCTCTTTCAAGAAATAAACGACTCGCAGCAAGTCCTATTCCTGTAAATGCACCTGTTATTAAAACTCTGCCCATAACTTTTCTCCTTATATATTTAACACTTGAATATGTCTCAATCATTTTATTTTTAAAACGGTTAACCAGGAAAGAAAAGGCATTAGATAAAAAATTCTTATGATTTTTTATCATATCTTAAAATGATTTTATTTAGATTTCAAAATATCCTTATGTGCAATGAAAATTACTTGAAGCTGTAACCAGAATAAAAAGTCAAAGAAAAAAGAGTAAAAGTTAGGATTAAAATGAATAAAAGAAAAATAGGATTTACAAGCTTTGTAACTCTATGCTGCATAAGTTTTAGTTTGTTTAACGCTGCATTTGCAAATGAAGAGGCTAGACCGTCATACAAATATCCCGATTACGGTTATATGTATGTTGGCAATGATAAATTTGAGAATTTTAACAGAAAAATATTTAACTTTAACCTTAAATT
This sequence comes from Candidatus Gastranaerophilaceae bacterium, assembly GCA_046955055.1. Lineage (GTDB taxonomy): Bacteria > Cyanobacteriota > Vampirovibrionia > Gastranaerophilales > Gastranaerophilaceae > JBKUMA01. Next base: position 1,266 of record JBKUMA010000170.1, on the reverse strand, counting down.
AAATAAATATGCTATCCGCCCTGTACATACAGTATGGGCATCTGTTATGCCTGAATACGGTATTGAAAGAATACAGTGTGCTACAAGTAATATCGAATACCCTATAAGACTTGTTAGTACATTAATACAAAAAGATTTTGGTGCCACTAAGACTGAAACAATGAGATTTTTAACAAACACTACAATTGGTCTTGGGGGACTTTATGACCCTGCAAAAAGTCTTTTCAAAATAAAACCGGTATCAGAAAATATGGAACAGGCACTTGCAAGCTGTCATATGAAACAGGGACCTTACCTTGTAATACCTGTGTTAAACTCTACCAGCCCGCGTAATATAGTGGGACGTATACTCGATGCAGGACTAAATCCTTCATCATATATTGCAACACCTGTATTGGCTTTAATCAAAGCAGGAATTCTTGTAAACAGAACTTCCTCTATGCAGCCCTTAAGCAAAATGCTTGAATCTACTTATGCAGACCCTTATGATATAGCAAAAAAGCTCTATGGTCTTGATACATACATAAAATGTGCTAACCTTGACAGAGAAGAAGTTCTATACGGAACAAATAAAGATACAGTTGAAACAGTAGAAAACACTGACAATAACGTTAACTTAGCAGATACTGAATTAAACGTTAAAAATAAAAGCGAAGAATTAACAGTTAACGACATCTTACAAGGTGAAGCAAACATCGATAATGTAATTTTAAAAAGTTACAACCTGAACAATTCAAAATTAATGGCTGATATGATACTTTTTGATTACAACCCGCAAAATCCTGTGGTAGACGCTATGAGAACAGCATTATTCGATTTACCGGGAATAGATGATTCAATATGGACAGAATTATCTATATGGAACAGATGTTTTGCAAAAAAAATTAAAACATCTTCAGTAAACTTTACTCAAGGCAGAGATGACTATAAATTTAAATATATTTTACAAAAAGACAAAAATGCTCCTCTTGCAATAATTTATCCTTCAATAGGAGAGGGGATGTCTTCACACCACTCAATAGTACTTGGAAAACTCTTTTATGACGAAGGATATTCAGTTGTAATGCTTTCAAGCCACTTTCAATGGGAATTTGTTAAGAGCATGCCTGAAAACTACAGACCCGGAGTGCCTTCAAAAGATGCAGAATATGTTCAGGAATTAACCCACAAAATTATTGATTCATTACAGGCAAAATACGCTTGCCAATTTAGTGATAAGGTTGTAATCGGTACATCTTTCGGTGCACTTATGACACTGTTTGTAGC
>JBKUMA010000169.1:0-4175 GCA_046955055.1 Candidatus Gastranaerophilaceae bacterium | reverse complement strand
CACCTTCAATTATACATCCTTTTAAATCAGATGCAGAAACTTCTATGTCGCCTACTTCTTCGCCGGAAACTATCTTTTTATCAAGAATTTTAATGTTTGCTCCCATCTTTTCAACAGCTTCTATAATTCCTGTGCGTGTAGGGTTCAAACCGACATTTTTTAATATAATTTTAGAATTTGGCACAATTAAAGCCGCAACGATAAAGTAAGCGGCGGAAGATATATCACCGCATATTTCTATTTGTTTTGCTTCAAGTTCAGATTTTTCGACAGATACTGTGTTATTGATTACGTTAATGTTTGCTCCCATGTACTTAAGCATTCTTTCGGTATGGTCACGAGAAACATAAGGTTCTGTGAAGGATGTTTTTCCTTCTGCATTTAATCCTGCAAGAAGAACACAGGATTTTACCTGTGCGGATGCAAGTTTTGAATTGTAATCAATGCTGTGCAGTGTGTTGCCTGATATTTTTAAAGGTGATTTATAATCTTCCGATTCAATATTCGCTCCCATTAGAGTCAGCGGTTCTATAATTCTTTTCATAGGACGTTTGGAAAGACTTTCATCGCCTGTTAAGACAGATTGGAAATTTTGTCCTGCCAGAATTCCTGACATCAAACGCATAGTTGTTCCGGAATTTCCGCAATCTAAATTGGTTTTAGGTGCTTTTAATTTGCCGTCGGAAGTGATTTTCAAAGTATTTTCATCAATGAAATCTGCTGAAATTCCTAAACTTTTGCAGACAGATAAAGACGACAACGGGTCTTGACCTTTAGAAAAATTCTTGATAATTGAAGTCCCTTTAGCCAGTGAAGAAAACATTACTGCACGATGCGAAATGGATTTATCTGAAGGTATTACCACTTCACCGTTGAGTCCGTTTGTTTTTTTGTTTACAATCTTTTGCATAGTTGTAATTCTAACATATAATAATTTTATGGAAAATATTTTTACAGAATCAGAAAGATTAATTTATAGAAGAATTTCCGAACAGGATTTTGATGACATTGCACAAATGTTGAAAAATCCTAATGTAATGTACGCCTGGGAATATTCTTTTGATGATTTGGATGTGCTTTCATGGATAAAGAAAAATAGAGAGTATTACAAAAAATACGGTTTAGGATTTTTTCTTGCTGTTGACAAAGAATTAAATAAGGCTGTAGGACAGATTGCTTTTATGCCTGACACTATTGACGGAAAAGAGTATTATGAAATCGGTTATATTTTAAAAGAGGAGTTTTGGCATAGAGGTTATGCAAGAGAAGGGGTAAAGGCTATGTTAGATTATGCGTTTAATAAAATGAATTTGGAAAGCGTAATATTTGAAATTCGGCCTGAAAATCTTCCATCAAGAAAAGTTGCAGAACTTTTTAAAACACAAATTACCGGTGAATTCGTTAAGAATGTTCAAGGTAAAGAGATGAAACATTTAATTTACACTTTGAAAAAAGAAAATTTTATGTTAAATTAGTTTATATGGAGACGTGTCCGAGTGGCTTAAGGTGCAATCTTGGAAAGGTTGTGTGGGAGCAATTCCACCGTGAGTTCGAATCTCACCGTCTCCGTTTGTAATTTTATTTATTCATTAGAAAGATGAGTCAACCATCGTTTTATCCGTTCATCTCCGATTAGCAAAATATTCATATACAGTTTTTGAAATATCACTTATTAATTTTGCATTTTCAGCATCACTCATAGATGAATTTTCAATCATTACTGTGATATAGTAAATATTTCCATCTTGTAAGATGATAAATGCTGTATCGTTATCTGCTATTTTTATTCCGTTAGAGTCTCTTGATGACGATCCGGTTTTATGTCCTATTACAATGTTTTTTGGCAAGCCGTTTTTTATTTTATTTTCTCCGGTAATTGTTTTAAGCATTATTGAGTATAAATAATATTTTGAATTTGAGGATAATAAATTACTCTCATCAACATTTTTCATAAGAGAAGAAATGTCTTCAGGAGTTGCTCTATTTAAATATTGTTTTTTTATATCTTGATTCATATCTTTTTCATTAACAAAAATTTCTATATTTTTATAGCCTATATTATGAATATATTTTTCAACTTCTTTTATGCCGCCTGCATATTCAATTAAAATATCGCATGCATTGTTATCACTTTGAGAAATTGAGTATTCTAATAATTCTCTAATGCTTATTGCAAAAGGCGTAGATTTGTATTTTTTAAGCATAGGACTATATAAACTTCTATCAAGCATAGCTTCTTTAATAATGATTTTTTCGTCAAGTGATATTTTTTCGTTATCAAGTTTATTTAAAATCTTTAAGGAAACCATATATTTAAAAATACTCATTAAAGGCTTTTTTTTGTTTCCAACTACCCATATGCGGTCGTCTTTTATAACTGCAATTCCAACTTTTGCTTTTTTATTTATTAAATGAGAATAAAGCCTTATATTAAGGGAGTTGCAGCCCAATAAGGCAAATGTTAAAAATGATATTATAAAAATTAAGAAAGTTTTTGTTTTTGTCACATTTCTATTTTATAACTATTATATAGAATTATCAAATTTTTTAATCAGTTTATACTATGGATTGTCTAAAAGGCTTTATGGTATAATTCCTTTATGGAGAGTATGGTTAGACAAAAGATTGCTGTTATTATTGGTGCAGGTCCTGCCGGATTGAGTACTGCTTATAATCTTTTGTTGTACACAGATATTAAACCTCTTATTCTAGAAGAATTAGACTGTGCTGGTGGAATTTCTCGAACAATTTTTTATAATGATAACGGGACAGACTTAGGACCTCACAGACTTTTTACTAAAAATAATGAGGTTCTTGATATGTGGGAAAACCTTTTGCCGCTTCAGGGAAAACCTCCTATTGATGATAAAATATTAAATCGGAACATAACAGTTAATCCAGGTGGTCCAGATCCAGATGAAACAGATAGAGTTATGCTTAAGCGTAAAAGAGTTTCAAGAATATATTATTTAAGAAAGTTTTTTGATTACCCGATAAGTCTTAAATTATCCACTATTTTAAATATGGGAGTAGGCAGAACTTTTATTGCGGGTGTGAGTTATTTAAAATCTTGTGTCATAAAAAGGAAAGAAAACAGCCTCGAAGATTTTATAATAAACCGTTTTGGCAATGTACTTTATGAAATGTTTTTTGAAAAATATACTCAAAAAGTCTGGGGCCTTCATCCTTCAAAGATTTCAAAGGAATGGGGCGAACAGAGAATAAAAGGTCTTTCACTTTCTAAAGCTTTGTTGAATGCGGTTTTGTCCCCGTTAAAACTTTTGTCTAATAAACATAAAGAAGTATCTTTGATTGACGAATACTATTATCCAAAATTCGGCTGCAGCCAATTATGGAACGTTATGGCTGATGAAATTCTAAAGCTTGGCGGTGAGATAAGATTTAATTCAAAGGTTAAAGGTTTTATTAATGAAGGAAATTCTATAAAAGCGGCAATTCTTGAAAATGGTGAAACAGTCGAAGGAAGTTATTTTATTTCTTCTATGCCTGTAAAGGAGTTGGTTGAAGGATTAAATAATGTACCGGAAGATATTTCTTATATAGCTAAAAATTTAAGTTACAGAGATTATATGCTGGTAAGTTTATACAGTTCAAAGATTAACCTTGAAAATAATACATCAATACCTACATTTAACGATATTGCACCTGACAGTTGGATTTATGTTCAGGAAAATGATATTACTGCAGGTCGTCTGCATATAATGAACAACTGTTCTCCTTATGTTGTAAAAGATTTTCAGAATAAAGTCTTGATTAACCTTGAATATTTTTGTAATGAAGGCGATGAGTTGTGGGAGAAATCTGATGAAGATATGGTTAACTTTGGAATTTCTGAATTGGAAAAACTCAATGTCTTAACAAAAGAAGATGTTATTGAAGGCAGAAGGTTTAAGGTTAAAAAAGCTTATCCAGCATATTTTGGGGTGTATAAAGACTTTGATAAAGTTAAAGAGTATTTAAACAAAATTGAAAATTTATATTGCGTAGGGCGAAACGGGCAGCACAAATATAATAATATGGATCATTCTGTCTTAAGCGGAATTGTTGCGGCCAGGGTTATAAAAGAAGATTTGCCTAAAAAAATCTTGTGGGATGTAAATACGGAGCAGGAATATCATGAAATTAGGAAATAAACATTTACATATATATTTTTC
>JBKUMA010000168.1:0-4207 GCA_046955055.1 Candidatus Gastranaerophilaceae bacterium | reverse complement strand
TCATTATTCTTTGCATTAGCCACCAAATATTTCATCTCTTTTTGATAATCAGCAGAATTTTCAATTGATTTTTTGTTTAAATTAATTGATTTTCCCCATAACGGAGTTGCTATGACACCCGGTTTTACTGAAACAACCGTAACACCAGCTTCTACAGATAACGAATTAAATAAAATATCTAATGCTCGCTTTGAGGCACAATAAGGAGCAACAAAAGGAAATACTCCAAAACCTGCCATAGAACTTATATTTATAATTTTACCGTTCTTCCCGATTAAAGGTAACAATCTTTGGCTTAAATCCAAATGCGAAAAAGTATTTACTTCAAATTGCATTCTAATTCTGTCGACTTCCAGATTTTCAACCGCACCAGCAACAACTGCTCCTGCAACATTAATAAGTGTATCTATATTGTCAGTTTCTGATTTTATATATGCTGCTGCCTGAGCAATTGAAGCTTTCTTTTCCATATCAATGTAAAAAGGTTTTACATTCTTTGATAATTTGTTTAATTCTTCAACATACTTCTCATTTCTGTAACCGGCAAATACAACATTATTTTTTGCAAAAAACTTTACAAGGCAGCTTCCAATGCCGGAAGTTGCTCCTGTAATTACATATATTTTTTTTTCAACTCTATCAGTCATATTCTTCTTTTTCTTAATCTGTCATATAAGAATTGAACAATGGTAAATACAATGCCAATGCAAGTGTTAATACGATACTACCGATTACAATAAGCATTATCGGTTCAATCATTTTAGTCATGGTATCAATAATACCGTCAAGCTTTTTATCAATAAATGAAGTTGCCTGCATTAACATATCACCCAGACGACCTGATTGTTCACCTGTAGCAATCATAAACAAAATCATCTTTGGCATTACACGTGTAGAACGCAGTGCCACAGATAAGTGCTGCCCCTGTTGAACTTTCAAGGTAGCTGTTTCTACTTTTGTCTTAAGAGTGTGATTGGTAAGGGTTAAGTTTGACAGGTATAAACACTCAATAATCGGTACACCTGCGTCATATGCAACCTGCATAACCGCAATAAAGTTTGCAAAGTTTGAATATTGGATTAAATCGTTTAATAAAGGAACTTTTAAAACAAATTCATCAATTTTTCTTTTACTTGGCTGCCATTTCATAACAAACACACATGATCCGAAAATTGAACCTAAAATAATCGGAACAAAGAACCAGTATGTTTTAAGAAATATACCTGCAGACATAAGTGCAGCTGTAATCCAAGGTAGTTCTTTTCCCATTCCGTCGAACATTTCTTTAAATACAGGGAATACAAACATCAACATGACAAGTACAATAATTACAGCTAATATAATTACGAACATCGGATACATTAAAGTACCAATAACCTTACCTCTGATATTTGCTTCTTTTGTCAACAATTCTAACAAACGAGCAAGAGTTTTTTCCAATTCACCGGAATCTTCACCGGCTTTACATAACCCGATATAAATTTGTCCGAATTGATCAGGATATTTAGAGATAGTATCTGCAAAAGTTGCCCCCGCCATAATCTGTCTTCTGAGCTCTTTGGCAACAAGTCTTACCTTTAACTTTGCAGCATCGTTTTCAATAAACATCAGCGACTCAATAATAGGAATACCTGATTGAGCAAGAATTTGAAGTGTTGATGTAAAATCCATACGATCTTGAAGCCCCAGTTTTTTTATCTTACCGGCTTTTACATCCTTCTTATCAGACTTATCGTCAGCACCTTTTGCCTTTTCTTCATATACTTTTGTAGGGATAAAACCAAGCTTTCTAATACTTTCTCTGGCTTCGCGTAAATCTGAGGCTTCGACTTTACCCTTAACAATATCTTTGCTATTCTTTAAAGCTATATAATTATATATTGTCATTACTTCTCCTATTCATTAACCACACCCAGAACTCTTACAAATTCATCAATTGTAGTCATGCCGTTTAGTATGTGATTTATACAAGATTGGTTAAGAGTTTTCATACCGTTCTTAACAGCTGCTTCTTCGATTTCCAAATCGTGAGCACCGATTGCTATTAACTTTTTAATTTCCTTATTTATAGACATAATTTCATAAACACCAAGTCTGCCTTTATAACCTGAGAAGTCGCATTTGTTGCAGCCTTTTGGTCTATAAATAGGCTTTTTCATAAATTCTCGAATTTCTTCTTCGGTTGCAAATATCTGTCTTGCTTCTTCATAAGTTGCAAAATATTCCTCTTTGCAATCATCGCATAATCTTCTTACAAGACGTTGTGCAATTACACCTGATAAAGTTGAAGATACAAGATAATCTTTTGCACCCATTTCAATCAAACGGGTAACTGTTGCAGCAGCAGAGTTTGTGTGGACTGTACTTAACACAAGGTGACCTGTAAGTGCAGCTGATATCGCAATTTCCAGAGTTTCAAAGTCACGAATTTCACCAACAAGAATAATATCAGGGTCTTGTCTTAAAATAGCTCTCATACATGACGCAAATGTAATACCTGCTTTTGCGTTAATTTGAGATTGGTTAATACCTTCCAATTTAATTTCTATAGGGTCTTCAATTGTAGTAATGTTTACATCTTCATCATTCAAACTTTTCAATACAGAATACAATGTAGTTGTTTTACCGGAACCAGTAGGACCCGATGTAAGGATAATACCGTTTGGACAACTAACCATATTCTTAATTTTTGCTACATCATCCTGAGTTCCACCAATAAGCTTAATATTCTTATCTTCAGCATTCAAACTTACAGCCGGTGCAAGTACACGAATACAAACCTTTTCTTTTCCTGAAACAGGTAAAGTGTTGATACGGAAGTCATATGAGCCGTTTTTGTATTTGATTGAGAACGTACCATCCTGAGGTCTTCTGTGTTCAGCAATGTTCATTCTTGACAATACTTTGAAACGTGCAATTACAGAGTTTTCTACCTTTGGCGGAATATCCAAAACTTTTTGCAGCATACCGTCTTTTCTGTAACGTACTATATAACCGGACAAACGAGGTTCTATGTGAATATCGGAAACTTTATTATCAATTGCGTTTGTAATTATTTGGTTTACGAACTTTGCAACTGAACCTGTTGAGTCCTTAAGTTCACTGTCAACTTGCTCCCAAAGAGTTTCTTCCTGTTCAAATTCAGCAGATTCTTGTTCAATTTGTTGAATAATCTTTTCTGTTTCTTTTTTCTGAACACTGAAGAATGTATTCAACGAGTTTTCAAACTCATAATGAGTCATTAAAAGTTGTTTAGGATTTTGTCCTGTAAGATAAATGATTTCTTTTAAAACATCAGGCTTAACAGGTGTTACGACACCCAAAATCAATGTCTTGCCGTCAGATGATATAGGAATAATTCTATTAGTCTTAATAAAATCTTCCGGCAAAATATTTACAAACTTGTCTTGTTTAGCAAGCTGTTCAGGGCTTACAAGGTCATATCCTGTTTGCAGGTGAAGAATTTCTTTTAATTGTTCAAGAGTAATGAAACCAAGTTTGAATAAAGTTGAACCTATAGGAATTTTTTGACGCTTGCTTTCAGCAAGAGCTTGAAGCAATTGCACGTCGGTAATATATCCCTTTTGGATTAAAAGTTCACCTAATTTTACCTGTTTTCCGGTGCCGTCATCCGTTTTATCTTTCTGTGCTTCGTCTTTTAGACTTGTAATTAAATCCATCAAATCCTGATCAGGCACTTGAATGAACTTAATCTGCTGTGAAAAATATTCCTTTAACTTTACATTTATAACTGCTTTATCTGAGGTTGAATTTATTGCTACAAACAGGAAGTTGTCTTTAACACTAATTGGAACAAACTTGTATTGTTCCAATAGTGTGCCGTCAACTGTATTCAGTATCTGCGTATTGACACTGTTTTTTAACCTGTTTAGTAATTCATTCATATTTTTTTATTTTATAAATTGTCGATATTTCCTACTGCATCCTCATTATCAGTTATGATTTTAGGAGTAATCATAATTACCATTTCCTGTTTTTTCTTACCGGAGGTTGTGCTTCTGAAAATTGTACCTACTACCGGTAAATCACCTAACACAGGAATTTTACTTACGGATTTGGTTTCTTCTTCTTGAATTAAACCGCCGATAACAAGGGTATCTCCATCTTTAATTCTTACGTTTTTCAAATCAAGATTTCTTCTTTGTAATAATGTTGCTGCAATATACTTACCTGCACTATCTTCCGC
>JBKUMA010000167.1:0-4209 GCA_046955055.1 Candidatus Gastranaerophilaceae bacterium | reverse complement strand
CTATCATGGCACGTTGATCAGTACCTAAGCCAAAATATGCGTCCATCTGGTTATCCGAAAATCGCCAAGGGCTTGAAATATCTCGCTTTTGACGTGTCGTCATAACAGGGGCAAAGGCAGCTAAAACTATACTCAAAATCAGCATAACTACCATCATTTCTGCAAGCGTAAATGCATATTTATTTTTCATTATAAAATCTCCAACAGTACTGTGATATCCTATGTCACCATTATAACATAGGATTCGTTTTTTTAAACAGTCCGAAAAACAGCTCTGGGAGCTTAAATATTCGCCCCCCCCCCAGCATTGCAGGTACTACGTACGTAGGTAATCTGGGCAGGTATTGCATGAATGCTACGATTCTTGCCATTTACGTTTTGCATGAAATTGACGAAACTGATTAATGAATTTTTCATACTTTCACTCCTCAAATATATTTTACTATTATAATGGAGATTGTAATTTTTAACAAGTGATGACAAACATCAAACTAAACTTCTTTGTATGTTTTAAAATGCGTTTTACATACTTCACGAAGTTTTTCTTTTCCAAATTTTTGAATATAAATACCAGCTGCGTCCTTCACAAGATTTGAACACCCTTTAGGAAATTTTACGCCATAAGTATTTTCCATAGCTTCCATTTTTTGAACAAACGTAGCACGTGCCAGAACAGAAGCCGCTGCAACAGCAATATCACTTTCAGCCCTAACCATTTGTTCAAGCCTTATACTCTTTCCATTTTTCATCAAGGCATTTTTAATTAAGCTCTCATCTCCAAACTTGTCAGAAAGTGCATATTCACAAGTATTGCTATCCAAAATATTTTCTATAGCTCTTGCATGTCCCCATGCCAGAAGCTTATTCAAATTTTTTATATTGTTGTATAATTCGTTGTATTTTGGATTTGAAATAGCGATTATCGAATGAGGTGCATGCTTTTTAATCTCTACAGCCATAGAAAGCATTTTTTTATCAGTAAGCTTTTTACTGTCTTTAATTCCCAGACTTGTAAAAATTTCTGCAGATTTTTCATCAACAAGAACACCTGCAATAACAAGCGGTCCAAAAAAATCTCCCTTACCTGATTCATCCGTTCCAATATGAGGTATAAATTGTGTCATCTCTTACTCTACTCCCGAATTCCCAACTGATAACTAATGTAAGCTTTCCGGCACAGCCATAGGAATTGGAACAGGAGCCGCTGTAGATTTTACTGCTTGTTTCGGAGCCGGTGCAGGCTGAGCAGTTTTATGCTCGTTCTGTTTATTGAAATTTTTGACAACATCAGAAGGGGTTACAGCCTCAGGAGAAGTTTCTTTTGGAACCTCTTCTTCTTTTGGTTGTTCTTTTTCCTTTTCATCACCAATAATTTTTACGTTAGAACCCGCTGCAAAAGGTATTAATTCAATTTCAGGATAATTAAATTCAGCTTTTCCGTAAGGCTCAGTTGCAACCTTCATAACATCCTTCCAGATTAACGCAGGAACAGTACCGCCCTGAACGCCTTTTGTCATTGCTATGTTGTCATCGTTACCAACCCATACACCTGTGACAATGTTAGGAGTATAACCTACAAAGTATGCATCTTTGTTGTCATCTGTAGTACCTGTTTTACCGGCTGCAGGTTTTCCGATATTTGCCGCTCTGCCTGTACCGTTAGTAATTACTGTTCTTAACATAGCTGTCATTTCAGCAGCTGTATTCATACTAAGTTGATGAGAAACTTTTGTTTTCGGAGCTTTGTAAACCACTTTACCGCGTGAAGTTTCTACACGTTCAACAGAGTAAGGCTGAACAACAAAGCCTCCGTTGGCAAAAGCCCCGTATGCTCTTGTAAATTCAAACAATTTTACTCCGTTTGAACCTAAAGCGATTGTATAGTCGTATTCCAAAGGAGTTTCGATACCTAAAGTTCTTGCAACTTGAATAACAGAACGTACGCCGACTTCTTTAATAATCCTTGCCGCACAAACGTTTGATGAAACCATCAAGGCTGTATATACAGGAATTTTGCCTCTGTATTTGTTTCCATAGTTATGAGGTGACCAGGTACCTATTGTTATAGGTCTGTCTTCAATCATATCATTCGGAGTAATTCCTTTTTCCATAGCCGCTGCATAAACAATCGGTTTAAAAGAAGATCCAGGAGGTCTAACTGCTTGCGTAACCCTGTCATATTGACTCTTAGAATAATCTCTTCCGCCGGCGTAAGCAATAATTTTTCCGTCTATAGGACTGAATGAGAAGACTGCCGCTTGATTATTATCGGCACGTAATCCCCAGTTAATCAAGTTACGTGGAATGGACTCATTCACAGCTTTTTGTGCTTTATAATCCAAAGTTGTTACAACCTTGTAACCGCCTTGAGAAATTTCTGTTTCGTCAAAACCTAATCTTTCCAATTCTTTCATTACATAATCACAGAAGTATGGAGCTTTGTTAGTTGTATAGTATTGCGGAACAGGTCCAAGTTTAACTTTTTCTTCTTTAGCCTTATTATATTCTTCCGTAGTAATATATCTCATCTTGTACATACGATTAAGCACTTGATTTCTACGCTTAACAGCAAGTTCCATATTGTTGAACGGAGAATAAACAGACGGTGCCTGAGGAAGACCTGCTATAAGAGCAAGTTCAGCCAGGTCACAATCTTTTAAATGTTTGTCAAAATAAATCTGTGCCGCACCTTCAACGCCGTATGCACCTGAACCTAGATAAACATTATTCATATACATTTCAAGAATTTGGTCTTTCGAAATTGTTTTTTCAATACGTGCAGCAATGAATAATTCTTTCAATTTTCTGTCAAAAGTTCTTTCATTAGACAAGAACAACACTCTTGCAAGCTGTTGAGTCAAAGTACTTGCACCTTGCACAACGTGTCCTGCCATAACGTTTTGAACAGTTGAACGAGCAAGACCGGTCAAATCATAGCCATGGTGTCTGTAAAAGTTTTTATCTTCTGTGGCAATTAACGCTTTCTTGAGCGTCTCAGGAATATCTTTAAGTTCAATCTTTTCATAAGTATATGCAGTGAATGTTTTAATAATTTCACCGTCTGCAGAATATATTTTTGTAACTATATTCGGTTTAAATTGGTCTAAATTTTCTATTGGAGGAAGTGAAGACAAGTAAAGCTGCAAAGAAGCAATCCCTGCTAATCCGCAGGCACAAGCCATAATAAACAGAAATTTTATTGTAGAAAAAAATCCGCCTTCTTTTTTTGCACGCTTAGAAATATTGGACTTAGCCATTTCTTTTGCCGATAAATTTTTACTGATTTTATAATATCTTGCCATAAGTTCTCCCTCATCAACTCTATAATTTTAGTATAAAATATTTTTATTGGCAAATAAATATGCTATTATTAGAAGTATGTTAGACTTTTTGTATGTAATAGTAAATGAAATACGTTCATATTTTGTTCCGGAGCGTGTAACTTATGAGGTTACCGGCGAGTGTAAAAAGTGTGGTAAATGCTGTAATTACATGTACAGTTATGACACATATACCGAAAAGGAATTTAAAATCATGCAGTTTTTGTTTCCGACCTACCGTAGGTTTTATATAAAAGGCAAAGACGACGAAGGGAATTTGATATTTGCCTGTAAACTTGTGACAAAAGACGGACTATGTTCAGTATACAAAAAGCGTCCAAAGATGTGTAGAAAGTATCCAGCCAAGAGAATACTATACCCAGCAAATCTTCATGAAGGCTGCGGATATACTGTTCATAAAAAAACATTTGATGAATATTTAAAATTATAGACACCTGTCTAATAAATTAACTTGACAAAATATAACACCATATGGTACTATAAATGTAGTATGTGTAGGCTCAAGCCCTCGATGGCAAAGCTGTTTGCATATTAAAACAGGTAGTACTGTGCCCTTTTTAGGAGTTTTATGAAGTTTTTTCAGATTTTTTTATTGGCTGTTTCAATAGCTTTCGGCAATATAGCATTTGCTCAAAAACTGCCGTCTGTTCATGATTGGTATACTAAACAATATATTAGAAAAGACTATACTTTGTTTACAGACTACATTGAAGAATATGCTTCTAGACTTTATGACAATTTAGAAATTAAAGAAAATTTCCCTTGGTATGCTAATTTAGGTTTGAGATACGATTATTATATTAATAAAGATGGATCTATTTCAAATTTTAAAATATATAGAGCTGCTGACGAATATATTGAATATATT
>JBKUMA010000166.1:0-4220 GCA_046955055.1 Candidatus Gastranaerophilaceae bacterium | reverse complement strand
AACTAAGGTAGAAGATGTCTGGGTTCCTGAGGTTTTAGAAGAAGCGAAAATGCTTATTAAAAATAAAGATAACAAAGAAATTATTTTTAATATTCCTGAAGATTTTCCTCTTGTTAAGGCTGATAAGGACAGGTTGGGACAGGTATTTGTTAACCTTCTTGAAAATGCTGCCAAATATGCAAATCCTGATTCAAAAATTATGACTGTTGCAGTTCATGATGAAAAACATGCTAAAATATTTGTTCAAAATGAATGCGACATAATCCCGCCTGAAAAGTTAGATAAGTTGTTTGAGAAGTTTATACGTTTAGACGATAACACAACCAGAACAACACGCGGTACCGGTTTGGGACTATTTATTGTAAAAGGTTTGATTGAAGCAATGGAAGGTACTATAGAACTTCATAGTGATGAAAAATGCGGTTTCTGTGTAGAAGTTACTCTTAATTTGGCTGCAGCAGGAGTTAAAGCATAATGCAGCAGGCAATTATTATGGCTAATAGTGCAGGTAACGATATTCCTGTAGGTGCTGTTATTATAAAAGATAATAAGATAATTGCACAGGCTTTTAATAAAAAAGAAAAAATTAACGATGTTACGGCTCATGCAGAAATCATTGCATTACGAGAGGCAGAACAAAAACTTGGCAATTGGCGTCTTGAAGACTGCATAATGTATGTTACTTTAGAGCCTTGTCCTATGTGTGCATGGGCAATAATTCAATCGAGATTAAAGGCAGTTTATTTCGGCTCTTATGACCCTAATTACGGTGCATTTGGGTCTAAAATTGATTTAAGAAAATTATTAAATTCCAAACTTCAGGTTTATGGAGGTATAATGGAAGAAGAATGTGATAAAATTTTAAAGGAATATTTTGAGGCTTTACGATGATAACAAAAAATGAAATTGACAAACTTGCACAACGTTATGAGACAAAAGAATTTTTTAATGATGATCCTGTAAGATTTCCTAATAAATTTACTGATAAAAAGGATATAGAAATTGCAGGTTTCATTGCGTCTTTGGTTGCTTACGGCAGAAGAGAAGTATTTATTAAAAAACTGAATACTCTTTTTGATATTGCGGAAAATGAACCGTACAATTTTATTACGAATTTCAAACCTGAAATTTTGGGAGATTTCAATTATCGATTTGGCAAGCCTGAAGATTTTGCACAGATATTCACATGTTTGAAAAAGCTTTATAACGAAAACGGCGGCTTGGAAGATTTATTCAAATACGGATATGAGGTTTCCGAGTGTGGTAAGAAAAATATGTTTATACCGGTAACTGATTATTTTTATTCTTCAGTGTCTGACAATTCAAGTATGGGATTTAGATTTATGATTCCTGACGCTAGAAAAGGCAGTGCGATGAAGCGTATGTGTATGTATTTAAGGTGGATGGTTAGAAAAGGACCTGTAGATTTCGGCATTTGGGAATTTATGCCTCAGTCTGACTTGTTAATCCCGCTTGATACTCATGTTGCCAGAATTTCTCGTGAAATGGGGCTTTTGACAAGAAATGCCAATGATTTTAAATCTGTTGTTGAATTAACAGAAAATTTGAAACAATTTGACCCTAATGATCCTGTCAAATATGATTTTGCAATGTTTGGTTATGGTGTTAATAACAAGTAAAAGTGTATAAACCTTGACATAATCAGGGTTTGAATGCTATAATCATTATGACGCTTTTTTAACTGAATACATTAAATATTTGTCCTTAAACCATGAAAGGACAAATTTATGAATGAAAATTATGTACATGTAAATTCTTATGTAAAACATGATGGTACGGAAGTTAAAGAACATATCAGAAGAAAGCCGGATTGTGACGGCATAAACGGTTGCTATCCTAAACCGCAGTCTCCTATGAATGTTTTGCAGGGTGGTGTTGAAATAAATGATTATATAGATAACTACCCTGTTAATGAAAAGAAAGGAAGTGGTGATAATTCCGGAAATATTTTAGGTGCAATACTTAGTACTGCAGGTTTTGCATTAAATGTTGGAGCAGAGGCGTTAAATATTGTTTCTAAACTCCAGTCACCAAAGCAATATTATAACAGCAATGAAATTAGGGATTTAAAAACCAATTTGCATACAAAGATAAGCCGATTAAAGGAAACACAAAAAGTTTCTGAAAAAGAAAATGAAAAGCGTCTTGAGCGATTAATAAATACAACTAATCAAAAAGATTATGCAAATTTGTATAATACATTTGTTCAGCAAAGAGAATTAAATAAAAAGAACAATGATGTTTTGAAAAGAATTGAATATGCTTCAAAAAACGAGGATTATAAAACTCTTAATAGCGAACTTCTTAATTTTCAAAATAACTACCAGGACGTTGTTAAAAAAGTCAGCGATACAAAACCTGTGAAGCTTAATACGCAATCTAATCCTACTCTTGCAAATGTTTCAACACCTGTTCCAACCCCGTATATAAATACATATGTTCAGCCAAACCTGAGCAGTGAAGCAAAACTACCTGATATGCCTCAATTTGATTGGGAACAGATTAGACGAACAGGTTTGCATGATTATCCGAATGCTGAAAGCTTGTTTATTGATTTGGGGTTATTGTGGAAAGATTATAAATATGGTATCTATGATTCAATAGCATTTTGGGAATTGGCTAAATCTTATTTAAATGAAAGTAACAAATATATAAATGATAACGGCTATATTTTAAACAGCATTAATCAATTACCTGAATATCTAAAAGAGTATATGCGAAATAAACTTTATGAACAGCTTGGTGTCACTGACAGCAGAGGTATATTGCTTAAACCCGATAGCAGTTTGTCTAAGCAGATATCACAAAGCAGTGAAATTGCTGAATTTATAAAAAGAAATCGTATGGCATTGTTAAATGGTAAAATTGTAGATAAAAGCAGTTTAAATTTTCTAAGTAATGAAAATCTTCATTTATCTTTAGGGCATGCTGATGTTCTGAATGCATTTATCGATTCAAACGGTAACCTTAGTGCTATTATTGGCGATACTTATGATTTCAATAAAAACGATCCAAGTTGGGAAGTTGAATGGGCATACAATGTGCAAGAAAATGGTTTTATAGAAAATTATTTTGTACTATGTATAATTTCTATTCCATTTTTACAGTGGATAAGGATGTTAAATTAAATCAGTATATAATAGTAACGCAATAAAACATAAATAGTAAAAAATTGTGTAATAGCCATAGCGACTAATGAAATTTTATTAATTAATTTAATAGGTTTATTTTTCAAAATCTTGTGAGTAGAAACAATTGCATATATGGTATTAAAAATTAAATATATGTATAAAATAGTGAAGAAAATTGAATGTGTTAAATAAAAATATCTATTTTCATCATTACATGGTCCATCAAACCCGCAAGAAGTTGACATGATCATAATACCTATATACAGCAAAAAACCATATGTAATTAATATAATAAAAGTCAGATATTCAGAAGCTAAAAACAATCTTAACCAATTTTTCATATACTGATTATACCATGAAAGGAGGTTAAAATAAAACGGTAAAGTTTCTATAAATTCATACAATAAACCCGCAGTCAGGATAGTCTTGTCTGCGGGTTTAAGTTGTATAATACTTTTTATTCTCCAAGGTTGATTTGTGAGAATTGAACAATTTTATTCTTACCGCGTTTTTTTGCGTTATATAAAGCGTGTTCAGCATAACGAATAATTGTGTTTGCATCTTCATCTGTGTTTTCAAGACAAGGATATGTAGATATACCGCCTGAAATTGTTATAGGATGTCTTTCTTCTTCACCAGCAGGAATGAATTCCATTCTTTCGATATCACGTCTAAATCTTTCTGCAAACAAGAAAGCATTGCTTTCTGATGTGTTTGGCAGGATTAACAAAAATTCTTCGTCGCCGTAACGGGTTAAAACATCTTCTTTTCTGATAAGCTGTTTCAATTTGTCTGCGATAGAACGTAAAAGAACGTCGCCCCATTCATAACCGTAAATATCGTTTACAACTTTGAAGAAGTCCAAGTCAAATAGCAGGCATGAAAGTTGAGTGCCGTAACGTTTTGCACGAGAGATTTCTTGTTCAAGACGTTCTTGTAAGTATTTTCTGTTATGTAAGCCAGTTAGTTCATCTGTTGTTGATACAAGTTTCAATTTATCTCTTAATTCTTTAATTTTTAAAAGAGAATTTGCTCTGATAAGTAATTCATTGTTGTCAACAGGAATTC
>JBKUMA010000165.1:0-4269 GCA_046955055.1 Candidatus Gastranaerophilaceae bacterium | reverse complement strand
AATATATATTGCTTTCAAAAAATGATATAATTTACTAAAATCATCTTTTTAAGTATGTTTCTAATATATAATTATGTTGAAAAAAGTAAAAAAATAGTTTATACTATTTTAAAAGTAATAATATTTTTTCGACAACTCTCTCGCTACTTGCTCTTACTATAGTCTTAAAAACATTATTACTCTATAAAACACAAAAATGTGGAATAAGGAGTCAATATTATGAAAAGATTATTTTCTAAAGCTGTTAAGTTCATTCTAAACCCAAAAGATGAGAATTGTGACGCTTATGCAGAATTGACTCAGTATGGCTACGTACCTAGTACCGGGGGGGGGGCGATTATTTAAGCTCCTACAAAGGATTTACACTTGCAGAAATTTTGATTGTTTTGGGAGTTATCGGTGTTGCTGTTGCTCTTACTTTGCCGTCATTTATAAATAATTATAATAAAAAGGTTTGGGTAAGTCAGTTGAAAACAAATTATACATTGTTGGTAAATGGTTTTTCGGAAATGACTGCTAAAAACGGTACAATAACTCTGGCAGAAACTGAAACTTTTTTAAGTTTATATGGTGCTGGTTGTGGAACTACTACACAGATAAGTTCACCACGATGCGATTTGTTTTGGGCAAATTTCAAAAAGTATTTTAAAGGGAACTTGGTTTTGTTAAATGACTACAAATATTCAGAGTCATTACTTACTCCTAATGAAAAATCAAAGTATACAAAAACTGCTTACCTTCTTGATAATGGTGCTATTTTATTTAATTATTATATTAATGTCCCTGTTGATCCATCTATACGTAGTAAAGAAGGTCAATTTCTTATTGATGTTAACGGTTTAAAAGGACCCAATGTTATGGGTAGAGATATTTTTTATTTTGCAATAGTTTTAAACCCGCCATACTTAGTAGCTGCAGGTAGTTTGCAATGCGGCCAAATATTTTGTGCAGATTGGCCATATTGGAAAGAATGTCGTGGATGTTGTAAAACGGATGATTATTCACCTATGAGTTTTAGAACTAGTCATAATTGTGCGGGCAGGATTATCGAAGAAGGCTGGAAAATGAATTATTAAACTTAATTAAAAATAGTGCTTATTGTAAATACATACTTTGTGTCTTACTTTATAAGTATGTAGGTCGAATTCACCAAGCCAACAACATAATTTTTCAATTCAATCTGGCAGTAAAACTACATTGCATTTAAATATGTTTCAATTAATATTAAATTATGCCTTGGATATATTTATTAATCGCAGCAATATTTGAAGTAGGTTGGCCTGTAGGTTTAAAAATGGCCGAAATTTCAACAATTAAAATAGGCTGGATAATTTTTGCAGTAATAGCAATGACATTAAGCGGTGTATTTTTGTATATAGCACAAAAAGATATCCCAATAGGCACTGCCTATGCAGTGTGGACTGGAATTGGTGCAGCTTGTACATTTTTAATAGGGGTTATTTTCTTTAATGACGCTATGAACTTAATGAGATTTTTAGGTGTAATTTTTATTATCCTAGGTGTAACGCTTCTTAAATTAGGGCATTAATATTAATTAAAATTGGAGACGAGGGGAGTCGAACCCCTGTCCAAAATGGATTAAAATAAACGTCTACGAGTGTAGATATTAATTCTCTCGAATTATTCAGGGAATATCAAAACCTCTTAAATAATTCAAAGTGTTTTTTATGGAAACACTAACCCTTGACGATTATCTTGGTGCGTCTATCGTCATCAACGCATTGCCGCTTGCATAATGGACCCATAAAATCGGCAAGCTGGACTTTATGAGTAGCTATCGCTATAGACTACGCAGCCATTGCATAAGCAGGTGCGAAGTTGCCTACAACTACATTTGATTTTTTAGCATTTAATTTGTTTTGCTTGTTGATAACCGAGAACAGCACTCGGACTCGCGGCCTATTTTCACCGAACATCCTGTCAAATCCAAAACGTCCCCATATTTAATTTTTAATGTGCTAATCTTATTATAACTGCTTTTAATAAGTTTTCAAGTTTTAATCTGTTATATGAAATGCACATTTCGAACAATGTGCTTTCGGATGAAGCATTAAATTATCTTCC
Source organism: Candidatus Gastranaerophilaceae bacterium (assembly GCA_046955055.1). GTDB lineage: Bacteria > Cyanobacteriota > Vampirovibrionia > Gastranaerophilales > Gastranaerophilaceae > JBKUMA01. The sequence continues at coordinate 2,184 of JBKUMA010000165.1, read as the reverse complement.
AAGTCATATAATCTTGCTATACGAGTTACTAATGGAGCTCCGCATCTCGGGCATTTTAGACCGCCGGCTCCGTTTAGGATTAACTCTTTTATGCTTTCAATCATTTTTGGAGAAACTAAATCTGTTGTAAAATCCTTTTCTAAAGCTTTTATTTCTTCAGGATTACATCTTAAAGCCTTTGCAAGTGCCTGACGAACTGTTACAGATAAAAATAAATCTTTTCCAGCTTCAATTTCTTCTATAGTTTCCAGCGGAAGATTGCTTTTCATAGCAAGTCCTTTTGCTGAAAGCCCTAAGTTATCTCTTTTCTTTTGTATGAATTGTGCTAACGTTTTCATAATGAGTATTATAATATATAAAAAATCCTCTTAAAACAAGAGGATTTTTTAATTATGTTGTTATATTTTGTTATTCTTCAACTTCAACATATGGTTTGCCGTAGTTTGCTTCTTTTGAAGGATTGCAGTAATATACTTTCATTTGCTCATATAAATGATTAGGTTCTTCTTTGTTATCTATTATAAAATTTGACTGTACACTTGATGGTTTAAATCCTTTAACATAACTACCTGTTTTAGTTAATTTACCATTTTTTATCTCCGATATTTTAATTTTTCCTGGTAAATTTGTTAGTAAAGTTTTTGATATATTTGTCCAGTTCATATCACTTAAATCGTTTTCGTCAATTGGTTTTTCAATTTTTTGAACTAATCCTTTATTTTTGTCTACTGAGAATCTCACACGTCTATGTAAAGTCTTAGGATTATTTTTGTCTTCGTAGTAGTCCATAATTTCATCAGTATAAACCATTTCTTTTTTAGAAGAAGCGTCCATATCTAGGATTTGTTTGTGTGATTGAAGATTCCACGGATCATAGAATGTTATCATGTAAGGTATTCTACCTTTACCAACAGTGTCTATATCTAATGAATCAACATTTTTATTAATTGTATCTATAGGTTCAGAATCAAAGTCTTCTTTTACAAATACTGTGTCTTTTACAACAATTGTGTCTATCACTGTGTTATTAATTGTGTCATGAACATATATAGTATCAGGTTTTGGTGGATTTACTGGATATAATTTAACATTTACATCTACATCTGTATTGCTGTCAATGTTAATATCAAAAGTTCCATCTTCCACTGTACAGCTGTTCATTAAAGCTCCTGTAGGTGCTGACATTGCAGTTGCAGCTGCTAGTGCCATTGTTGTATTCCTAAATTTATTGCTTTTACGTATTGGCTTGTATGCCGGAATATCATTCAAATCTGTTACATATGAACTTTGTTTATTTTCTGTATTTTCATTTTTGTGCTTCTTTTGAGTTCTATAACGATTTTTTGCACTTTCAAAATTTATTGTGTTTATTGCACCTAATTGCATTTTCACTGCCTCCGATTACTACACTTACTGTTATTATACAAAGAAAAAACATGTTTTTTATTGCTACCTTTATAACACTAAAAACATGCTTTTCTTTAAAAACTATTGATTCTATTGAATTCTAACCGTTTATTTGTTGTTTTACAAATCTTAATAACTTAGACTTGAGCCAATTTTTCTCTTACAAGGGTTTCAACTTGAGCCAGAATATCAGGATTTTCTGATAAAAATTCTTTAGCTTTATCTCTGCCTTGACCGAGTTTTTCTTCATTGAAGCTGAACCATGAACCTGCTTTTTTAACGATATCAAGGTTTACTGCAACATCAAGAATGTTACCTATTTTGCAGATACCTTTTCCGAAAATGATATCAAATTCTGCTGTTCTGAAAGGAGGTGCAACTTTGTTTTTCAAAACTCTTACTCTTACGTGGTTTCCGATATCGCCGTCATCGCCTTTAAGACCTTCTGTACGTTTAATTTCCAAACGAACTGAAGCGTAATATTTAAGAGCGTTTCCACCTGTTGTTGTTTCAGGGTTTCCGTACATAACGCCGATTTTCATTCTTAACTGGTTGATAAAAATTACTGTAGTGTTAGTCTTACCAATTACACCTGTAAGTTTTCTTAGTGCTTTACTCATAAGTCTAGCCTGCAAGCCCATTTGTTGATCTTCCATAGAGCCTTCGATTTCAGCTTTAGGAACAAGAGCAGCAACAGAGTCAACTACAACGATATCAACTGCACCTGAACGTACAAGTTCTTCTGTAATATCGAGAGCTTGTTCTCCTGTGTCTGGT
>JBKUMA010000164.1:0-4317 GCA_046955055.1 Candidatus Gastranaerophilaceae bacterium | reverse complement strand
GTCTGAGGTTTTAATTACCTTAGGCATAATCGGAATAGTTGCGGCGTTAACAATGTCTTCATTGATAAATAATGCCAATGACAGAAAATATCGTGGAGCCCGTCAAAAGGCATTAGCAACCATTGGCGGAGCTGTAAGAAATATCACTGTTACAGAAGGAATTGGCAATGCAGTAGACGCAGAAGATTTCGTAGACAACCATTTACGCAAGCAAATTCAAATAGTAAAAACTTGCAAGAATAATGACTTGCGTTCCTGCGGAATAGAAACGGATTCTAATGCCATAACCACATTAACCGAACCCAAAAAGAAGATGACTATACCAACAAAGATAGGCGATTTGGCAAATGGTATTTCAAGTGGAAAAACTATTGATGTCAATTCAACTAGTTACGGCTTTGTAATGAGTAACGGTTATAGTGTTAATTTATTTTACAACCCCAACTGTATGGGTGACAATAAAGTCGGAAATCATTGGGGACAAGACAGAGTTTGTGTAAATGCCGTTTATGATATGAATGGACTTGCAAGACCAAATGAAGTTGGCAAGGATATCGGGTTTGTAACAGTAATTTATCCAGATATAACCTCAATAGCAGTGGCTCCTGATGTTTATAATCAATACGCGGGAGTTGCAACCTTTGATAGAGCTGCTGGAAGTTGTCAAGTTCATGACAAGGAATTATCAGTTCCTAACCGCGATGAACTACTTTCCATGTATTATAACATGAATCTTTTAGGTATTTCTGCACGTGCCTATTGGTCAGCCTCTGAGGCTCCAGAAGAGTTGGGGTGGGATTTGGATTTTCGCCAAGGTAATCGTCACTGTGGCGTTAAGACCAGTGCATATGCTTTACGCTGTATTAGAAGATAGCAGTAATATTTGCATTATAACTTTGCTGAGGTCTTAATCAACTTTATATTTTTCAGAAAGTTTATTTACCATTTGCATACATTTAACACTGTTTTCCTGTGCAAAGTTTATTGCAGCTTTCCTTGCTTCTTCAGTCCCTTTTAGTTCGTCTGAATAGAAACGTTTTGCAAACCTGAACATGTCAAGTCCCTTATTTGATGAAGGCTGATAGATTAATGCATTGTATTCATAAAATTTTCTATCAGTTGGAAATGTAATATATTCTACCATTGCAACATCTGGGTAGACAAGAACTGATGCACCACTTGTTTGTTCTTGAATTTTATGTGCCAAATCGGCTGCGGCTTCTGTTGGATTTGTTAAGTCTGTGTGGTTGGAAAGACTTATTTTTGAATGCCAGTTGTCAGGTGTTTCACCTTTGATAAAGTAGTCATATTCAGGCGGTTTTTCTGTGTAGTTATGCAGATTGTAAGTTTCTTTGTCAAACTTAATTTTGTCTGTTTGGGCAAAACTTATTGTCTGGGTAATCATTAAAAATGCAAAACAAATAGTTAATGTGTTTAAAAGTTTTTTCATAAATTTCCTCTTTCTGATTTATTATATTTTGTCTGCATAACAGTTAATAATCTATTGCCCGTTTTATTATTTTTGCGTATAATACTTTTAGCCGGGAGTTTGATATGCCGTTTGAATTTGAAAAAACAGAATTAAAAGAAGTTATATTGGTTAAGCCGAAAGTTTTCGGCGATAATAGAGGCTTTTTTATGGAAACTTATAAGAAGTCTGAATTTGTCGCAAATGGTATTAATGTTGATTTTAACCAGGACAACCATTCTAAGTCATCCGCTCATGTTTTACGCGGACTGCATTATCAAAAGGCACCGTATTCACAAGCAAAGCTTGTAAGATGTTCAAGAGGACGTATATATGACGTTGCTGTTGATATCAGAGAAGATTCAGATACCTTCGGAAAATATGTGAAAGTTGAGTTGTCAGAAGAAAATAAGCATATGTTGTTTATTCCGGAAGGATTTGCACATGGATTTGTAGTTTTGTCTGATGAGGCTGAATTGATTTACAAAGCGAGTGCGGAATTTAATCCTGCTGCTGATAGCGGGGTTCTCTGGTGTGATAAAGATATTAATATAGATTGGAATATTGATTTTGAGCCGATTTTGTCTGAAAAAGACAAAGTTCAGCCAAAGCTAAAGGAATTAATTAAAGAGGAAGTTTTATGAAAATATTGGTAACAGGCGGTGCAGGTTTTATTGGAAGTTGTTTTGTTAGACATATGCTAACTAAGCATCCTGATTATAAAATTATTAACATTGATGCTTTAACATACGCTGGTAATATCGAAAACCTTGATGATGTTAAAGATAACCCGAATTATACATTTGTTCACGGCGATATTTGTGATAAAAATCTTATTCCTCAGTTAGTGGAACAGGTTGATGCTGTTGTGAATTTTGCGGCAGAGTCTCATGTAGACCGCTCTATTACAGGGCCTGAAATTTTTATTGAAACCAATGTTAAAGGAACGCTGAATTTATTGCAGGCTGCAAAACAGTTTAAAATTGACAGATATTTGCAGGTTTCTACAGATGAAGTATATGGAACGTTGGGTAAAACAGGTTGTTTCACAGAAACAACTCCTCTGGCTCCAAACAGTCCTTATTCTGCTTCAAAGGCGAGTGCCGATATGTTAGTCAGAGCATATTATGAAACTTATAAAATGCCTGTGTTAACAACCAGATGTTCTAACAACTACGGTCCTTATCAGTATCCTGAAAAGTTAATTCCGTTCTTTATTTCACAGCTATTGAAAGGTGAAAAAGTTCCTGTTTACGGTGACGGTCTGAATGTTCGTGATTGGTTGTATGTTTATGATCATTGTCAGGCTATTGATACTGTTTTACACAAAGGCAGAGTCGGGGAAGTTTATAATGTGGGCGGTCATAACGAAAAGACAAACTTGGAAATTACACGTATAATTCTTGATGCTATGGGCAAAGACGAAAGTTCTATCAGATACGTTGAAGACAGGCTCGGGCATGATAAGCGTTATGCTATATGTAATGACAAAATTCAAAATGAACTTGGCTGGAAACCTTCATTGACATTTGAAGAAGGTATTAAGTTAACTATTGACTGGTATTTGAATAATCAAGCCTGGATAAAAAGTATTGAAAATAAGAAAGCGAGTCTTATATAATGAAAGTTTTGGTAACCGGTGCGAAAGGTATGCTTGGACAGGATTTGTGTCCAATATTAGAAGATGTCGGCTGTTTTGTAATTGAAACTGATAAAGATAATCTTGATATTTTGGATAATGAAAAAGTTTATGAAGCTTTGAAAGAAGTGCATCCTGATCTAGTTGTCCATTGTGCAGCATATACTGATGTTGATAAGGCAGAAGAAGACTTAAAAACTGCTGAAATGATTAATGTTACCGGCACTGAAAACGTCGCAGAAGCTTGCGGAAAACTTGGTATAACTCTTGTTTACATATCAACTGATTACGTGTTTGACGGGACTACGGATGAGCCTTATACACCTGAGGATAGACCAAATCCTTTAAACAATTACGGTATGACTAAGTATGAAGGTGAAGAAGCTGTTAGAAGCCTTTGTGAAAAATATTACATTGCAAGAACTTCCTGGCTGTATGGTCATCATGGTAAAAACTTTGTTGAAACTATGATTAAGGCCTCTGACAGACAGGAGTTGAAAGTTGTTGATGACCAAATCGGTTGTCCGACATGGACTGTTGAACTTGCAAACGGAATATTGAAACTGCTTTCAATGCCATATGGAACATACCATGTTTGCGGTTCAGGAAAAACAAGCTGGTACGGTTTTGCAAAAGAAATATTTAAACAAATGAATTTGGATGTAAATTTAACGGCTTGTACTTCGGAAGAATTTCCCCGACCTGCAAAGCGTCCTAAAAACAGCGTAATGGAAAATAATAATATATGCAGAAACTGGGAAGCTGCTTTGCACGATTATCTTCAACTCAGAGAAGATTAATTTCTTTCTTTAAATTGGATATCGTAGCCTAAAACATCAAGAATTTTTCTCACTTCTTCAAATTTGATGGTTTGTGCGGAAAGTTTATTTGAAATGCTTTTAATAGATGTTTTAGTGCCTTTTTGTGTTAATAATTCGGCAAGCTTAGTCATAGTTATATTTTTCTTCGCTAACAACATTTTAATTTCTTCTCTTATGCTCATAGAAATATTATATGTTTTTCTATAATATTTGACAAAATTCTCAATTTAATGTATATTTTTCTATAAAATAAGGAAAAGTTCTATGAAAACAAAGAAAGTTATTAAGGAATATGACAAAACTAAACAAAATTTTGGCTTGCAGTTGTTTGAAATTAGTGAGATTATTCAAAATCAAAAAAATTGGATAGATTTGGCTCACTGTTATTG
>JBKUMA010000163.1:0-4328 GCA_046955055.1 Candidatus Gastranaerophilaceae bacterium | reverse complement strand
TCAAGTTTTCTTTCCTGATCTTTGTATATACGAGTTCTGTTAATAACTTCATCGAAATCTATTTTGTGAGCGTCAAAATCAGGTCCGTCTACGCAGGCAAATTTTGTTTCTCCACCTACAGTTACACGACAAGCACCGCACATTCCTGTACCGTCAACCATGATAGGGTTCATACTAGCTTCAGTATAAATGCCTTTATCACGAGTTAAATTAGCCACTGCTCTCATCATTGGCATAGGTCCTACAGCTATTGCATAATCAACTTTTTCTTGTCCCATAATTCTTTCTAATACCTGGGTTACAAAACCTTTTTCGCCCAATGTACCGTCATCAGTTGTAATAAATAGTTCAGTGCAAGCATCCTTCATTTTATCTTGCCAGAAAATAAGTTCTTTATTTCTTGCACCCATAATCATATAAACCTTGTTACCTGCATCTTTAAACGCTTTAGCAATCAAATAACAAGGTGCAGCACCATAACCGCCTGCTAAACAAACTACTGTACCGTATTTTTTAATATGAGTAGGCTGTCCTAAAGGTCCTACTATATCAGCGATTTCGTCACCAACGTTTAATGCTGCCAGTTTTTTGGTTGAATAACCTACAGCCATAAACACAAGTGTTAATTCGCCTTTTTCTTTGTTAACATCAGCAATTGTTAAAGGTACTCTTTCGCTGTTTTTGTCAGCTCTGAATATGATGAATTGCCCAGCTTGTGCATTTCTTACTACGTAAGGTGCATCAATTGTAATTTCATATTGATTAGGGCAAAGTTCTTTTTTTGCTAAAATTTTATATCCCATAATATTCTCCTTCTTATATAATGATATTATACTATAAAATGTGGAAATTAGGGAAATATTTTAAGGAATATTTATTATTCTCTTATATAATCAATTTTGTCAATCAGGTTTCTGTAAAGTCTTGCAAAAAGACGATATACTATATTGTGTTCTGATTTATCAATTAATTTTGATGAATTATTAGGGAAAGAAGTTCCTGTTTTTGCTGCAGTTTTAGCAGGATTAATCTTAATATTTCTTGTAAAATTGGGTGTGTTGTTAGTACTTTGAATTCTGTTTACTTCCATGTTGAGTATTCCTTATAAATGTATATTTACTTTTTAATTATATAAAATCCGTGAATAATTTTTTTTGTTATTTTATTCGGCTGTTTTGAACATGTAATCAGGGTTTTCTTTTAGTTTTTGTTCAATCTCATTAAATGTCAAAAGACCTTGTGTTGCACCGAATTCTGAAACTACTCCTGCAGAGTTTACCGAAGCATACATTAGAGCTTTACCAATGTTAGCATTTGTTTTTCCTAAAGCAGCACAGAATGTTGATGCAAAAGCGTCCCCTGCTCCAAGTGTAGATACTACAGGACCGTCAAAAACAGGGCAGTAGTAGTATTTTTTACCGTCATAAGCGTATGCACCTTTACCGCCGTCAGTAATTACAATGATTTGATAATCTCTTACTTTTAATTTTTTAAACATTTCTTTTAAATCAGGGTGAATAAGATGTTCTGAGAATTTTTCATCCCTTGTGTCAGGTCTAACCTGAATTTGAGTAGCTAGAGAAGCTTCTTCTTTATTTAATACAACTATGTTAGCGTTGTCTAATATTTTTTTAAGATAATTAAATCCTTTTTTTATACTTGATGAACCTGCATTAAAGCAAACATATACATTGTTTTCGTTTGCAAAAGTTGCAATATCATCAAGTACTTTTGTACTATCCCCGTTCATAGGGGCGATATAAAGCAATTTAGCGTTTTTTATTGCCTCAAAATTAATATCTGATTTTTTGATTTTTGCGTTTGCTCCGCGGTGTGCCAGAACTGTTCTGTCACCTTGAAAACTTACAAGGATAATAGAGAAACCTGTGCTGATTTTAGGGTCTTGAATTATATTGGATAAATCAACGTTTTTGTCTTTAAAAGATTCTAAAACACCGTCAGAATAAATATCATCTCCGATTTTAAATATTGCACTAGTGTTAAATCCAAGGTTAGAAAAATTCACGGCAGTATTAACTCCGCCACCGCCGACTTTTGATGCAAAATCGGTAATCTCAACCTTTGCACCATATGGGTAACTCATAAATTCAGACTTTTTATTTTTTGTAAAAACTGAAACAATATTTGCATCATCACTTTCTACAAAAACATCCATTGTAGCACTACCGATTGTTATTACATCGCACATATTTCTTTCCTCCGTCTTTATTTTACCACAAAAACTCTTGATAATTATTTGAAAATGTTTTATACTTAAAAAAAATGTATAAAAAGGAGTGTTCAAAATGAAGATATTTTCAAATTTCGGGGGGGGGGCACCGAATTAAGGCTCCTAAGCCATTCTAAGGGTTTTGGCTCATACTCACAGGGCATCCTGTCTAGCAGCGGTAAAGCCGCATTTACTCTTTCAGAAGTTTTAATTACTCTTGGCTTAGTTGGTGTTATTACTGTGCTTGTAATGCCAATGTTACTGGCTGATATAAATGAAAGAAAGTATACATCGGCACGTTTAAAGACTCTAAAAACCATAGGCGAAGCCGTAAAAAATATCACGTTAGCTGAAGGTATAGGCAATGCAGAAAATGCCGAAGATTTTGTTGAAAACTATTTGAAAAAACAAATAATAATTGCGAAAACCTGTAAAAATAATGACTTACGTTCATGCGGTATAGAAACTACTTCAAACGCAATAACAACATTAAGTGATTCTAAAACAAAAATAACAATGCCTACAAAAATAGGAGATTTGTTTGCCGGAATTGCATCTAGTGTTGTGACAGATGTGAATTTAACAAGCTATGGTTTTGTTATGGGCAACGGTTATAGTGTAAATTTATTCTATAATAAGAATTGTCTGAGTGATAAAAAAGAACAACATCAGGGTGCAGACCGTGTTTGTGTAAACGCAATTTACGATATGAATGGGGTTGCACGTCCAAATGAAGTTGGTAAAGATATAGGTTTTGTAACAGTTATTTATCCTGATGAGCATGTTGTTAGTTATGCTCCTTATGTAGATAAACGGATTACATCAGGTACATTTGATAATACAGCTAAGAGCTGTGAAAACCTGGATAAAGATTTATTTGTACCAAATCGTGATGAAGTATTATCTATTTATTACAACGGAAGACTTTTGGGTATAACCTCTGGTGAGAGTTGGTCATCCTCCGAAGCAACTGCCGAACTCGGCTGGTACCAGCGTTTAGGCAATGGCAATCGAATTCTGGCTGATAAATCTGTCGTTCGTCCTGTAATGTGTATTAAAAGATAGATATTAAAAAAAATCCCCCTTTTGTAAAGGAGGATTTTTTCTTTGATAATGTTATTATTGGCAATTAGCTTTTTCTTCTTCTGTAACACCTTTAATTGTTAGGTTTACTCTGCCTTTATCGTCAATTTTAATAACCTTAACGATACATTCGTCACCAACATTTAAATGCGGTTCAATAGCATCAATTCTTTCGTTGCAAACTTGAGAAATGTGAACCATTCCATCTTTACCAGGTGCTAATTCAACAAAAGCCCCGATAGGAATAATTCTGACAACTTTGCCTTTCATTACCATACCTTGTTCAGGTTTGAATGTAAGTTCTTTAATCATTCTCTTAGCTATATCTGCACCTTCCTGGTCGTTAGATGTAATTGTTACAACGCCTGAATCTTGAATATCGATTTCAGCACCGGAAGCGTCAATAATAGCTCTGATTTGTTTACCGCCAGGTCCGATTACTGTTCCGATATCTTCTGTAGGAATTGTTAATGTGCATATTTGAGGTGCAAATGGAGATAAGTGGTCAGCAGGAGCTGAAATAGCTTTTCTCATTTCACCTAAGATATGTAATCTTCCTTCTTTAGCCTGTTGTAAAGCACGACGCAATGTTGCATTAGCAATACCTTTAGCTTTCATATCCATTTGTAAAGCTGTGATACCTGTGTCATTACCTGTAACTTTAAAGTCCATATCACCTAGGAAGTCTTCAATACCTTGAATATCTGTTAAAACAACAGGTTCTTTACCTTCTTCAGTAATCATACCCATTGCAACGCCGCCTATCATTGATTTAACAGGAACACCCGCGTTCATCAATGCCATTGAAGAACCGCAAGTTGAAGCCATTGAAGTTGAACCGTTAGATTCTAATACATCAGAAGTTACTCTGATTGTGTATCCGAATTCTTCTTGAGAAGGTAATGCCGGAATATTAGCACGTTCTGCCAAAGCACCGTGACCAACTTCACGTCTGCCAGGTCCTCTTAAAGGTTTTACTTCGCCTACTGAGAAACCAGGGAAGATGTATTTGTGC
>JBKUMA010000162.1:0-4359 GCA_046955055.1 Candidatus Gastranaerophilaceae bacterium | reverse complement strand
GTTAAATATTATGCTTGGTTTTTCATAAAAAATTTGTGAAGTTTTGCCATGAACAGGAGTTTCGGCTTTTACAATTTCTCCGCCGAAGAATTGTGCTATACACTGGTGACCAAGACATACGCCAAGAATTTCTTTTGTTTTGTGAAATTGTTTAATTACATCCATTGAAATTCCTGCTGTGTCAGGAGAACCTGCTCCGGGAGAGATTATTATTTTTTTGAAATTCATTTTTTTTAGTTCAGAAACATTTATCCTGTCATTTTCAAAAACTATCGGATTTTGTCCAAGTTCCTGCAAATATTGTACAAGGTTATATGTGAATGAATCATAATTGTCTATTAAAATCATAGTTCAACCTCAACCATTCCTCTGACAGAGTTTATGCAAAAGATTTTTTCACAGTTTAGCAAATCTTTTTTGTATAAAATTTTCTCTTTACAAAAGCCTTCGTTAATTAACTTTTGTCTGTAAATTCCGTTTAGTAGACCGCAGCATAACGGCGGTGTGTAATAGTTACTGTTAATTTTAACAATAATATTGCTTCTTGCACCCTCTGTTAATTCATTATTTTCATTGAAAAAGATTTCGTCGTAAATCTCTCCGTTTTTGATTTTTGCATAACTTTCATAAAACCAGGGACGGAATGTTGTCTTATGGTACATTAAATTATTCTTGCTGCTTATAATTATAGGAGAAATGGCTATTTTATTTGTTTGCGAATAAGTTAAGTCTTTGTATTCATAACTCAATTCTCCGTTTTTATTTAATAGTATTCTCAAAATTCCATCTTGATGAGGGTTAATATGGGGTTGGGTGTATTTAAAGCCAAAGTTTTTTGCAGAATTTTTAAGCCTTTGAAAATGTTCTTCTTTAAAAAGCATTTTACCGTTTTCAATTCTAACTGTTTCTATTAATTGAAAGTCGCCGTTTAAAAATTTTGTTTTTGTATAAGTTTCTTCCCATTCATCCTGAATAGAGCTGTCCCATACAATTGCACCTCCGACACGGTATTTATAAAAGTTATCAGAGTTTTGTTTTTGCAAAATCCTTATAGGTACGCTGAATATTGATTTTTGCGGAGAAATAAATCCTATTGCACCGCAATATATTCCTCGTTTGTCTTTTTCAACAGCGTCAATTATTTTCATTGTGCTTATTTTAGGAGCACCGGTAATTGAACCGCAGGGAAAAATCGCTTTAAATATATCATAAAGTTTTGTATTCTCTTTTAAATCTGCCTCTATTTGTGATGTCATCTGGTGCAGAGTCTTGTGAGTTTCTATTTCAAAAAGTTTTGAAACATTAACACTGCCTGTTTTTGCAATACGACCCAAATCATTTCTAAGAAGGTCTACTATCATAACGTTTTCTGCACGATTTTTTTCGTCATTAAAGAGAAATTTTTTTAAGTTTTCGTCTTCTTGCTTTGTATTTCCTCTTTTAACAGTGCCTTTCATTGGTTTAGTGATTATATGATTTTTTTCTAATTCAAAAAATAGTTCTGGTGAAAACGATAAAAGAGTTTCGTAATCGTTTTTTATAAATGTATTATATTGTGTTTTCTGCTTTTTTAAAAAGTATTCGTAAAGCATAAACTCATCGCCATTGTAAGGAATTCTAAAATCATAAGTATAATTAACCTCATAAGTGTTTCCGCATGCGATTTCCTCTTTTATCTTTTCAACTGCTTTTTTGTAATCGCTGAAAAGAATTTGCGGTTCAAGAGTTAGATTTATATTCTGATGTTCTGAGGGTATGTAAGTTTCATAGTCTTCAAAAACTTCAAAATATAAAAGAGGTAAATCACTTAGGATTTGGTTTCCGAGGAAAATCTCTTTTGCTTCATAGCGGATGTAGCCAAGAAGGTAGAAACGGCTTTTATATTTTTCTATTTCTTCGAAAGCTCTTTTGAACTCCTCATTAGAGAAAGCTTTAATTATTTTTATTGGATTTTTAAAAATTTTATCTGAATATATTTGCACAAAACAAGTATATCAAACAAGGTGCAATATTCCAATATTAGAAATTTCTGCTATAATAAAAGAAAAAAAGGATGTGTTATGGTTAGAAAAACTTTGTTATTGATTTGTTTATTTACGATTTCTTTACCGGTTTTGGCGGATGAACTTTTAGATAAATTGAATTCGACTCCTGCAAGCCAATTTTCAGGACTTACAAATACAGCAAGACCTAAATATCCTTCTTTATACAGAGCAAAGTCTGTTGTAGATATGCAATATGAAGATGATGAAAAAGAAATGGAACAGGGTGATGTTGTTTCGGTTAAAAAAATTCTTAAAGAAAATCCCGGAGTCGTAAAATCTGCCCCAATGACTTACAGCAGCTTCCCGCAAAATTACGACAGTTCTAACAGTATGATGATGATGAACGGCGGAATGCAGGGAATGTTTAATCAGATAGGATATTAGATTTTATCTTTTGTCCAATTTAGCAATTTTTCATAGTAGAAGGCAATATTAGATTGAACATTCAATGAATTCCAGTTTATATTTACAAGTAAAATCTCTTTGTTTTCACCGTTTAATTTCTGAACAAGGTCATTTTTTGAACGGATGAATTCATTGTTATTTTCATAATAAATAGCTTGTAAAATAAAGAATGCAGTTTTATAGCCAAATTGTAAAACCTCTAAAATATTGTTTTCAAACAAACAGCAGTGGCATAGTTGATGATAAAGATTTGCTGCGTTAATATTTATTGCATTTGAGACATCTTGTTTTGTAATTTCCGGTATGAAATCAGAAAGATTGCCATACAAAGAAATTGTATCATTTACAAGTTGAAACAAATCATGTTTAGGCCAGTTATAAATTTCTTTTTCACCTGAAATAAATCCGCAGGCTTTTTCTGAATATGCCATTGTTTTCACTATCTTTTTATATTCTCTCAAATCGGTAAATGACAATTTATCAAGAATAATTACAACATCTATATCGCTGTTTTCGTTTGCTTCTTGGCGTGCGTAGCTGCCTTGAATTCCGATAAATTTAACTCTGTCATTAAAATTATCAAGTAACTTAAGGGTCAGTTCCTGAAGCCATATTTGAATATCAAAATCCATATTTAAATCCTATTTTGTAGTACTAAAAGAATATATAATTTCCCTGTTAAATGTTTCGCCTTTTTTCAGAATAGGTTTTTCTTCAAAAGTATTAATCGCATCAGGATAGAACTGAGGTTCTATACAAAAAGCTGAACGTTTTTCATATCTTGTTCCGTCCTTTCCTGCGGGTTGAGAAGATTTGCCAAGATGATTTGCTGTGTAAAATTGAAATCCTGGCAGATTTGTTGATACTTTTAAAGTTATACCGGTCTTAGTAGAATTTACTTCTGCAACATCTTTCATTGACTTGCCGTCGTAGTTGTCTATGCAATAATTCTGATCGAAGCCCGAGCCGATTTTTATTTGTTCAAAATCGCTGTTTATCACATCACCTATTTTTTTCGGGGTTCTAAAATCAAACGGAGAATTTTTAACATCTGCAATCTCTCCTGTAGGAACAGCTATTTCATTATTAACTGTATATTTTGAAGAATTCGGAAGAGTTACAATATGTTCGTATACTGAGTTCTCGTAAGTATTTTCAGCACCGTCAAGATTAAAATATGTGTGATTTGTCATATTTACTAAAGTATCTTCATCAGTTTGTGCTTCATATTTTATATGTAAATTATTCTCATTATCAAATTTGTATATTACTGAAGCTTTTACATTTCCTGGATAGCCGCTTTCCATATCTTTTTTATTGTAAGTAAATTTTATACCGTCTTTAAGGATTTCGGCATTCCAATTTTTTACGTCAAATCCGTCTGTACCGCCATGAGAATGAGTTTTGCCGTTGTCCTTATTGCATTCAAGCTTGTATTCTCTGTCATTTATCTTGAATGAGCCGTTATTAATTTTGTTTGCACAAGGTCCTATTGTTCCGCCGGCATGTCCGACAGGAGATTCTTCATAAGGAGTTACAGAAGTGTAGCCTTGAGTTACATCAATCATCTTTCCGTTTTTATCAGGAACTTTTATGGATGTAATTGTTGCTCCGAAGGTAGATAAATCAACACTGGCACCATTTTTATTTGTAATGGTATATAGAGTTGCATCTTCGCCGGATTTTTTAATTTTACCGAAAGATTTTTTTTCTATTTTTATACCGTCATAATTTTTATCAATCGAATTGTTATTGACTTGAATACTTTTAGTAAATGTATCTTTTTCAGAATTCTTGTTTATAAACGTTTGTTGTGCACTACGAGGCAAAAATGGTTTATTCGTATTAAATACAAAATTCGAATGAAAATCTATGGGCATAATTACTCCTTTTGCATATATTATAATAA
>JBKUMA010000161.1:0-4362 GCA_046955055.1 Candidatus Gastranaerophilaceae bacterium | reverse complement strand
ATCCCCAATATTAAACATAATGAAATTATCTTTTTATACATCTAGTTTTCCTTATGATTTTTTAATTTTCTTGTTTGAATTTTAAATTCCTCTATCATTACGTAGAACGCAGGAACAAGGAAAGTTCCTATAAATGCAACTGCCATCATACCGCCGAATACTGTCATACCAACAGAATTACGGCTGGCAGCACCTGCACCTTTTGCAAATACCAGTGGTAAAAGACCTAAGATAAATGCAATGTTTGTCATCATTACAGCTCTGAAACGAAGTTTTGCAGCCTGGATTGCTGATTCTTTAATTCCCATTCCGTTTTCATGAGCGTCTTTCGCAAATTCAATAATCAGAATTGCCTGTTTAGTAGATAAACCTATCAGCATTACAAGACCGATTTGTGAATAGATGTCTAATGAATACCCTGAAACGTACTGGAAGAATAGTGCTCCTACTAACGCAACAGGAGAGATTAATAGTACTGCAACAGGAAGCATCCAGCTTTCATAAAGCCCTACAAGGAACAAGTATACAAATACCAGTGACATTGCTAGGATTGGTCCGATTTGTCCTGATGATTCATGTTCTTGTAATGAACTTCCTGACCATGCAAAGCCCATGTCTTTAGGAAGAACTTCTGTGGAAATTCTTTCCATTGCTTCCATTGCCTGCCCTGAACTTACGCCGGCACGTGCAGAACCGTTGATTGTGATTGCTGGATACATGTTAAATCTTGTTAAACTATATGGTCCTACAATGTTTTTAATATCAACGACTGATGAAAGCGGTACCATTGTGCCAATTTTGTTTTTGATAAATATTTTATTTATATCGTTTGGTTTTTCTCTGAATGGGGAATCTGCTTGCAAATATACACGATAAACACGTCCATATTTGTTAAAGTCATTTACATATGCTTTACCGAAATAGCCGGATAGTGCACTGTATATTTCAGAGATATCAACACCTTGTGCAAGTGCTTTATCAGCATTTACGTTAATCATTAACTGTGGTAAGTTCGCTGTAAATGAAGTGTATACCATTTGGAATGAAGAGTCTTTATTTGCAGCACCAATTAATTTTTGTGCTTCTTCATAAAGCTCTTGCGGTGTTCTGTTGCCTTTATCAAGTAATTGATATTCAAAACCGCCGAACATACCCAAGCCTGAAATTGATGGTGGCGAGAATGTTGCTATTGTTGCTGAAGGATAATTTGCAAATTCTTTTTGCATTTTAGAAAGAATACTTTCCATTGACAAATCTTTGCTCTTACGTTTATGCCATTCATCAAGCTGTGCAACGATTAAGGCAGTATTTTCACCGGAGAAACCTACAAGGTTAATTGTAGTATCAACGCCTTTCATTTTAAGAATTCTGTTTTCAACTTCGTTAGCAACCATTTCTGTTCTTGAAGCGGATGAACCGTCAGGAAGCTGAATTTGAGCGAATATCGCACCTTTATCTTCTGTAGGCAAGAAACCTTTCGGTATAATGTGGAACATAAATAAGATAAATGCTATTATTGTAACGAATGTGACTATTGTGATTTTTGGTGAATTAATAAAGACTTCAGCACCTTTTAAATACTCATCTCTAACTTTATTAAACCAGTTATCAAATTTTTGAATAAATTCAAAATCGGCTTTTTCTTCACCTGATTTTAAAATCATTGAACAAAGTGCAGGTGCAAGAGTTAACGCAACAAGTGTTGACAAACCGATTGAAGATGCAATACATAAAGCGAATTGTCTGAACATTTGACCTGTAATTCCTGCCATAAACGAAACAGGTACGAATACAGCCATCAATACAAGAGATGTTGCTAAAACTGCACCAAGTACTTCTTTCATTGTAACTTCGGTAGCTTCTCTTGGGCTTTTACCTTCCTGAATGTGACGCTGTGTATTTTCTAGTACAACAATTGCGTCATCAACAACCAGACCTACTGCAAGTACTAATGCAAAAAGAATAAGCAGGTTTATTGAAAAACCGAATATACTCATAAAGATGAATACGCCGATTAATGATACAGGAATTGCACAAAACGGAATAAATGCCGCTCTTGCACTTCCTAAGAAAAGGTAAGTAACTATACCTACAAGCAGGATTGCAAGTGCGATTGCGTTGATAACTTCTTTAATAGATTCTCTTACGAATAAAGTTTCATCACGCTGAATTTTATATTCAATACCTTGAGGGAAGCTTTTACTCAATTCTTCCATTTTTTTGCTGATTTTATTAGACAAATCAATAGCGTTTGCTTCTGGTAATTGACTTACAGATATAATTGCAGAATCTTTCCCGCCTATTCTTGAAAAGAAGGAATAACTTTCGGCACCGAGTTCAACTCTTGCAATATCTTTAAGTTTAATTTGAGAGCCGTCGGATTTTGAACGGATAATAATATTTTCAAATTCTTCAGCATCTTGCAGACGACCTTTTGTTCTCATAGTAAGTTTAATCATCTGCTTGTTTTTCATAGGCTCTACACCTAAGTCCCCTGCAGGAGCCTGTGTGTTTTGTGACTGGATGGCTGCATTGACTTCATTTACCGAAACACCTAAGTTTGCCATTTTTGTCGCATCAAGCCATATTCTCATCGAATAGTCAGAAGAACCGAATACAGCGACTTTACCAACACCTTTAATACGAGCCAATTCGTCTTTAATATAAATTGAAGCGTAGTTAGCAATATATAAAGAGTCATAAGTGTGAGTCGGTGAGTTTACAGAAATCATCATTAAACCGGGACCGCCTGTTGATTTTTTAACAGAAAGACCGTATCTTTTAACTTCTTCCGGTAGACGCGGGGTCACAAGCTGTAACTGGTTTTGAACGTTTACAACCGCCATATCAGGATCAGAACCGATATTAAAATACAGTGTTAACTGATATTGTCCGTTTTGTGATTGGGAAGACATGTATATCATATCTTCAACACCGTTTAACTGTGCTTCAACCGGAGCCGCAATTGTATCTTGTACAACGTCAGAACTTGCACCGGCATATGTTGCGGTTACTACAACCTGCGGAGGCGTGATTGACGGATATTCTTCCAATGGCAAAGTATTTACCATTAATATTCCGGCAAGCATAATCGCTAATGATATTACTATCGCAAGCTTTGGACGTTTTATAAATAAGTTTCCTGAATTTTCAGCCATATTTTTATTACCTATCTTTTATTCTTCTTCGGTTACTTGTTGTTCTTTTTTAAGTTTTGCCATTTCTTCTTCGGAAATGATTTTTACAGGTTTACCCGGAGTGACTTTTTGAATACCTTCGGTAATTATTTTGTCACCTTTTTTAAGACCGTCTGTAACAATCCAGTTGTCACCGCTTTGTCCGCTTACTTTTACATAAGTCAATTGCGGGATTTCGTTTTCATCAAGCTTATAAACATATTTGCCTGCCTGATTTTCCTGAACTGCTGTTACAGGAGCAATAGGAACTAAAACAGGTTTGTTTGCGTATAGTTTAACTGTTACAAATTCGCCATGAATAAGTGCGTTATCAGGGTTTGCAAAAGTCGCTCTCATTGTTACTGTACCTGTAGATTGGTCTACTTTGTTGTCTTGAAAATCTTGTACACCTGTTATATTGTATTTTTCTTTATCGCCTAATATAAGTTCGACTTTTCTGTTTTTATTTGCTTCTTTATCTGAAGCAGCAAGAGAAGCAAAGTCATTGGAATCAAGCGGGAAAGTTACATAAATAGGGTTTGTACTGTTTATTGTTGTTAGTGCACCGCTAGTTGGTGAAACGTAGTTACCTAATGTTACGTTAATTATGCCGACTTTACCATCAACAGGCGACTTAACAAGAGTATAACCTAAGCTTCTTGTAGCATCGTTGTATGATGCTTGTGCGGAAGCTAGCTGTGCTCTTAATGAATCTCTTTGAGAAAGCATTTGGTCATATTGTGCTTTAGCAATATAATCTTTTTTTACAAGTTCTTGAGCACGTGCAAGCTGTTTTTCTGCATAGCTTAATTGTGCACGAAGATTTTTTACGTTTGCAGCTGCAACATTAGCAGCGTTAGAGTATTCTGTAGGTTCTATTTCAAACAATACCTGACCTGCTTTTACGTAATCACCTTCTTTAAAGAAACTTTTTTGTAAATAGCCTGAAATACGTGCAAGTACATCGACTCTGTATTTAGAAGTTACTCTTCCCGGAGCCTCAAAGTTTCGTATGACGCTTTTTTCTGTAATTTCTTGTACAACAACGCTAGGTGCCGGTTTATTTTTCATTGCTTTACCCTGCATAATTTGGCTAAATAATGAAAAACCGTATCTGAAAACGATTGCAGCCACAATTATAGATAAAATTATTATAATATTTTTTTTCATTTCCTCTCCCTTATAT
>JBKUMA010000160.1:0-4364 GCA_046955055.1 Candidatus Gastranaerophilaceae bacterium | reverse complement strand
ATC
The DNA here is from genome assembly GCA_046955055.1 of Candidatus Gastranaerophilaceae bacterium. Lineage (GTDB taxonomy): Bacteria > Cyanobacteriota > Vampirovibrionia > Gastranaerophilales > Gastranaerophilaceae > JBKUMA01. Next base: position 4,361 of record JBKUMA010000160.1, on the reverse strand, counting down.
TTTTGAACCCCGTTATTCAAATATGTTTTAATTTTTTTCATCTTGAAAATGCGTTCAATACGTTTTGAAACCTCAATATCTACAAGCGGAAGCAAATGTGCTGCTGCCTCGACAATTGTAACCTCAACATCAAATGCTGAAAATATTCTTGCCCATTCAATACCGATTGCACCTGAACCAATAATTAATATATTTTTCGGTAATTTACGCAAATTTAAAATATCGTCAGAACTTAAAATGAATTTATGGTCAAAGTCAATTCCTCTCAACGCTCGCGGTGAAGAGCCTGCTGCATAAATTATTTTTTTGCATACATAGGTTTCTTCACAAGCTTTAATATGGTTTTTATCAACAAGTTCTGCTTCAGCATTAACTGTTACAACACCACTGTTTTTAAGAGTTAATTCAAGAGATTTTCTAAGCTTCTCAACAGTTTTATCTTTACGTTCAACTACCTTTTCATAATCCACAGATACATTTTCAGCAGTAATGCCCAAATTTTGTGCACACTTTAAATCTTCATAAACTTCCGCTGAATGGAGAATAGCTTTTGTAGGAATACAGCCTCTGTTTAAACAAACTCCGCCGACCTTATCTTTTTCAAACATAACAACGCTTAATCCGTTTGTTCTAGCATGTAATGCTGCAGTGTAACCTGCAGGGCCGCCACCTATAATACCCAAATCAAATTCATGTGTCATAATTCTATTCCTATCTCGTATAAACTCTTGGCAATCTTACTTTTAATCTGCAAGTTAACTCGTAATTAATTGTTCCAAGAATCTTTGCCCATTCATCTATTGTATTATTTTCATCCAGTAAAGAAATTACATCCCCAAGCGAAGCTTCTACGCCTGTAATATCAAACATCATTTGATCCATAGTTATATTACCAACCTGAGGAACTTTTTTTCCGTTTATAGTTCCAAAAATCTTGTTAGATAACCCTCTTGGAACACCGTCTGCATAACCCAATGGAATTGTTGCAATAGTTCTTGTGCCATGAGTAGTGAAAGTATGACCGTAACTAACACCTTCACCGTCTTGTGCATCATGAATATTTACAACTCTTGCTTTTAAACTCAAAACAGGTTTCAAATCAGGTTTTGTAACCTTACCGTCTTGCGGCAAGTCAGGATACAAACCGTAAAGAGCAATTCCGGCACGTCTCATATTAGAATTTGGTACATCATAACACATTGCTCCGGCAGTATTCAAAATATGCAGTAACAAACCTGTCGTATCAATTTGCGAAATAACTTTATTCCATTTATCTATCTGTAATTGTGTTTTTTCTCTGTTTTCCGCATTTGCAAGATGTGTAAAAATACCTTGAAAATCAATATACTCAGAATTTCTGACATTATTAATAAATTCAACTGCGTCGTCTGTTGAAACACCGATTCTATTCATACCGGTATCCAGCTTTATATGTACTTTTGGCTTAATACCTGTTCTAACATATGCCTGCCTGCAAGCTTCTAAATGTTCTTTGGAAAAAACAGAAATTGATAAATCTGCCTTAACAGCACTTTCCACTGCCCAAACAGGGACTGCTCCAAGAACAAGAATTTCACAATTAATTTTAGCCTGTCTTAAATCAACGCCTTCATCAATTGAAGCAACTCCAAGCATATCGGCACCTGATGCAAGAAGCGTTGGAGCAAGCATTACTGAGCCATGTCCGTATGCATCGGCTTTTACAACTGCAAGAAGTCTTACTCCGTCGGGCGTATTCTTTTTTATATTTTTAATATTAAAAGCTAAATTCTCAAGATTAATTTCAACCCAGCTGTCTCTGTGAATATTTATATTTGATTGTCTTACGTTTCTCATAGTAAATTCAGTATAATACTAAATTAATAAGCGGGCAATATATTTGCTTTGTTTGTAATATAATTTTCTTATGGACAGAAAAGAATTTATTGACGCTAAGCGTATAGTTATCAAACTTGGAACTAATATTTTAAGAAGCGACAACGGCTTTGTATCTTTGCCGCGTATTTATTCATTTATCGAAAACATTTCAACCCTGATGAAAAAAGGTAAAGAAGTTATTCTTATCACATCAGGTGCAGTAAGTTTCGGGAAAAAACGACTGGGACTTGAAAACACTGAAGGTATGGCTTTAAAACAAGCATGTGCTGCAATAGGACAAGGAAAATTAATGTCAGTTTACGAAGGCGGTTTTGATACCTACGGAGTTGTTTCTGCACAAATTCTTTTAACAGAGGACGATTTTTCTGTAAGAAAAAGATATTTAAGTTTAAGAACAACACTAAACAAACTTTTGGAATTGGGTGTTATTCCTATAATCAATCAAAACGATACCGTATCAACAATTGAAGTTGACCCTCAGTTTGAACACATGCAGGTATGTTTTTCTGACAACGACAAACTTTCTGCTTTGGTTGCAAGTGAACTTGACGCAGATTTGTTGATAATCCTTTCTGATATTGACGGTCTTTTTGATGAAAACCCGAAAGTTAACCCGAATGCACATATTATACACAAAGTTGAAGAAGTAACAGATGAAATTCTTGCATTAGGTTCTGACGCATCAGCAGGCGGACGCGGTGGTATGAGAACCAAACTCGAAGCTGCAAGAATGGTTACAAGATTTGGCGGAAAAGTTCTTGTTGCTAATGGCAAAATCCCTTATGTTATAAGAAAAATATTCGAAGGTGAAGAACTAGGAACTATGTTCCTTCCGCAAAACGAAGGTTTGTCCGACAAAAAACGCTGGATAGGCTACGCAACAAATATTATTGGCAAAATTGTTGTTAATTCAGGTGCAAAAAAAGCACTGATAGAAAAAGAAAAAAGTCTTTTACCAATCGGCGTTTTAGAAGTCATTAATGATTTTAAAAAGGGCGATGTTATCTCTATTCTTGATGAGGAACATAATGAATTTGCACGCGGCATCGTTAATTATAATTCTGAGTCCTGCAAAAAGGTTATCGGATGCCACTCTGATAATATAATGGAAATTTTAGGGTTCAAAAATTACGATGCAATTATCACTCGTGATAATATAACTATTTTAAAATAATTGAACACTCTAAAACAGACATTTAAAGGAGAATTATGGATTTTATAAGTATTGCAAAATCAGCCAAAGAAGCAGCATTACAAGCAGCAGATTTAACTTGTAAAACTAAAGACGCTGCACTTTTAAAAATTGCAGACAGTCTTGAAGAACATAAAAATGAAATTTTTGAAGCAAACCAAAAAGACCTGCAAGATGCTAAATCACTTGTTGAAAATGGTGAAATTACACAGTCAACTTTTAACCGCCTGAAACTTGATGAAAACAAAATGCGTGACATGATTCAGGGTATAAAAGATATCGCTAATTTAGAAGATCCCGTTAACAAAACACTTTTCATCAGAGAATTGGATACTGATTTAACTTTATACAAAGTTTCTTGTCCTATAGGTGTTTTAGGTATAATTTTTGAGGCAAGACCTGATGTTATCGCACAAATTTCAGCACTTGCAATTAAATCCTCTAACGCTGTAATTTTAAAAGGCGGTAAAGAATCAAAACATACTAATGAAACTGTTTTAGGAATTATAAATAACGCATTATCACAAATTGCAGATTTCCCTAAAAATCTTTTACAACAAGTTTTTTCAAGAGATGATGTTGCCGAAATTCTAAAATGCGACAAATATATTAATCTAATAATTCCTCGCGGCGGCAATAAACTTGTTAAGTTTATAAAAGAAAACACAAAAATCCCTGTATTAGGGCATGCTGACGGAATTTGTCATATATTAGTAGACGAAAGTGCTGATTTAGAAATGGCACAAAAAATTGTTGTAGACGCTAAAACTCAATATCCAAGTGCCTGCAACTCTGTTGAAACACTTTTAATCCACGAAAAATTTCCGCATAAAGATGAGCTTTTAGCTTCATTACAGTTATCAGAAATTAAATTAATCGACAATCCTGAAAGCTGGGCACACGAATACGGAGATAAAATTCTCGCATTCAAAACAGTAAAAGATATTGATGAAGCTATTAACCACATTAACACATACGGCTCCGGACACACTGACAGTATTATTACTAAAAATACCGAAAATGCTGAAAAATTCTTAAACAAAGTTGATTCGGCAGGCGTATATTTTAACGCTTCTACACGATTTGCCGACGGATTTAGATACGGTTTCGGTGCGGAAGTAGGAATTTCAACTAACAAAACTCATGCCAGAGGCCCTGTAGGACTTGAAGGTTTAACCATATACAAATATAAACTTCTTGGCAGCGGACAAATCGTAAAAGATTACGCTGACGGCACCAAACAATTCCACCACAAAGACCTGGCATAAACTACAGGAGAAAAGAATGAAAA
>JBKUMA010000159.1:0-4367 GCA_046955055.1 Candidatus Gastranaerophilaceae bacterium | reverse complement strand
TACGATGCTCCTAATGCGGTAGAGGAATTGAAACAGCCGAGGAAGCATCCGACAGCGGAGAAAGTGGAAGCGATAAAGGATGCATTGAAGCATTTTGATTTGATTTAAATAGATTTAGATAAGGAGGGGTTGAGGTGAAACTAAAGAAGATAGCAATTACAAATTATAGACAGTTTCAAAATGCAGTTATTAATTTTGATGATGAATTGACGATTTTAGCTGGTGCTAACAATAGTGGAAAAACGTCTATTATTGAATTGTTCAAAAGAATTTTTAAAGATAAGAATTTTTCAAAAGAGGATATTTCAGCAGAGTACTACTCAAAGTTACAGTATGACTTTATATCTTGTATAAATAAAATATATAATATTACCGATAAAGAGACAGAGTTTAGAGAAAATGTTAAGAAAGAGTTTTCTACAGAAAATAATAACAAATGGACAGCTATAAAAATCAAGATAGAAGTTCAATATGACAAGAATGAGAGTATTTCTTTGTTTTCAGACTACTTGATGGAATTAAGTGACACATGTACAAGCTTCTTCTTTTTATTTAATTATGAAGTTAATATAACTGAATTAAATAAACTCCTTAGTTTGAATGCTACAAATTTATTGGATAAAAAACACGAAATACAAAAACTGGAAGCAGGAAGAAAGACCAATAAAACTAGAATAAAGTTAACTGAATTACAAGCAGAATATGAAGAATTTTTAAAAGAAATATTTGATGGAGCATTAGAAAATAGAGTACATTTTGCAGACCAAAATTATGAGAATGCAGGGCAGATTAGTGTAAGAGAATTTCAATCACTTTTCAATTATAATTATTTAAATGCTACGCGTTTATTAAATGATGAAAAAACAGATAATTATTTTTCGATAAGTAAAGAACTACTTAGTCATTTTAAAAAAAGTAATGATTGGGAAGAATTTAAAAAGCAAATAATAAAAGATATTAAAGAAGGTCTAAAAGAACAAAAGCTCAACGAGAAAGTTAAAGAACATTCTTTAATAAAAGCACAAAACGCCTTGGATAGTATTGAAAAATGTTTTGAGTATAATAAAGGAGAATTTTCATTACAAACAGATATCTCTGATGAATTACTCTTAGGCTTTTTATCGTCTTCATTACAGACATTTTTTGAATTCGAAAATGGAACCAAACTTAAAGAGTTTTCTCAGGGATTAGGAATAAGTAATCTAATATTTATGTGCCTAAAGGTAGAAGCATTTGTCCAACAATATCAATCTGATGTAGTGGATATCTTTGTCATTGAAGAACCAGAAGCCCATATGCACCCACAAATGGAAAGAATGTTAATCAAATTTTTAAATGAAATATTGCTAAACGAGGATAATAACCGTGTGCAGGGAATTATTACGACACATTCTAGTGAGATAATTAAGTGTTCCAATTTAAAAAATATTAGAGTATTAAGAATTGATAAACTATTAAAAAGTGCTGTTTATGATATGAATTTATTTAAACAGAATTTGGAAACAGAAGAAGAAAGACAATTTTTCTCATTTTTATTCTCTATAAACTATTCAGATTTGATATTTGCGAATAAAGTCATTATGTATGAAGGAGATACTGAAAAATTATATATTGAAAAACTCTTAGCAGAAAAAGAATTTGAAGGATTGTCAAATCAATATGTTTCTTTTGTACAGGTGGGTGGTGCGTATACTCATTGGTACAGAAAGTTGGTGTATTTCCTGAAAATAAAGACGCTGATAATTACAGATATTGACTATTGCAAAAAATTAACATCAATCGATGAAATCAAAGATGATGATGGAATTACAAATGCAGGCTTAATTCAGTATTATAAGGACTACGTTACTGTTAACATAATAAAGAGAGATATTTTGCCATATTGTGAACATAAGTGTAGGAAACAATTAAAAGATTGCCTTTATGAAAAAACGGAAATGGAAAGGATATCTTTAATACAGTCAGATTTTCGGAAAAAGCCATGCCCTAAAATAAAAAAACCAGATTATTCTATTATGAAGAAAAAACCTACTGTAGTAGATATTGATTCGTGGATAAAAAATCCTGATTGTGAATTGATTAAAGTTGTATCACAAGGAGAAGCTGATGCGTATACTCGTACATTGGAAGAGGCGATGCTATGCAAACTCTTAGGAATTACAGTAGAGAGCAAAAAAAGTTCGGATTGGTGGGAAAAACAGATATCGATTAATAAAATTAAATTGGATATTCCAACTAGAAAAAAGAATATAACGGTAAGAGATATTTTAAATGAGAATAAAAATAACAAAACAGATTTCATGTATTCAATAATTTTATCGGAATTACATTTAAAAGCTTTACCGAATTATATACGGGAGGGATTAATTTGGCTGATGTAAAGAAATTGAATAATATGTTTTTAGTTAACGCACCGGCAGGTAGCGGAAAAACGACATACATTGAAAATACGATTATTAATCTACTTGCCCAATATCCTAATCGTAGAATACTAAGCATTACTTATACAAATAGAGCAAAGGAAGAATTAAATTCTAGAATTAATAGTAAAAATGTTACAGTAGATACAATTCATTCATTTCTTTCTGACTTTGTTGGTCTTTACTTTTCAAAACCAGAGGTGATTGATTTATACCTTCAAGTGTTTGAAAAGAAGATAAAGGCACTGATTGACAATGGAGAAGATGATTCCAAAAATGCAAGATATATTGATAAGTTTGGAAAACTGGATTTTGAAACTATTAAAAATAATCTACATAAAGTTTTTTACAATGAGCAATCCTATAGTAGCTATTATTATGGAGGGCTTTCTCATGATGATATGTTATTATTTTGTCGCAAGATGTTTGAAAAGTTTGAGATGTTAAAAAAACGTTTATCTAATAAATATAGGTATATTTTTATCGATGAGTACCAAGATACATCTGCGGATGTGTTATATATTTTTTATCAATCTGTGCTGAATACGAGCAGTACCTTATACTTGCTTGGAGACAAAATGCAAGAGATATACAATAATTACGACGGTTCTTTTAATACTATACTTAATAAGTTTAATCAAGATGATGACTTGCGTATTAATTATCGTTGTTCTTCAAATATTGTTGGAATTCTCAACAACTTGTATAATGATGAGAAATTTTTTCAGCAACCAAATAAATCTAGTGGAAAAGTCAATCCTACTATTGTGATAACAAATGATTTTTCGGAGTCTTTTATGGAGCAATTTAAAGATTATATGCAGTTATATCTGTTTAATCGTGAACGTTTTGAAAAGATTGGAGCAAGTGATTTATATAGTGCATTATCAGATATGAAAGCGTATAAATTTCCTTCTCAATATACGCCTGTCGATGTGTTGACAGATACGACAAATGATAATCCTGATAAATTATTTCGGATATTATTTTGTGTTTGTGATTTTATTAAAATGGTAAGTATGGCTGCCTACGGCAAAAGCATTCAATTTGCTAGAGAAAAAAAGCAAATATTTAACAGTGGATTTACTAATATTGAGTTTCATAATGATAAAATCATTTTCTATGATAAAGTTCAAAAATTAGAGGAAGCATATGATTTGTCGACGATGACCATACAAGGGTTTTGTGAATTTCTGACTGACAATGAATATTGTAATAAGGATATTTTTCTTCCGTTTATAGAAGATACGGAATATGAAAAAGTGTTGAAAGTGTCGTTGTCACAACTGCATGCATTATATGCATATTTAGGTGCTCCTAGCGTTTCTACACAGCATGGAGTAAAAGGTGAAGGACATAATAATGTTTGCTTTATTGCCGAAGATTCAACCCGAAATCCAATAGTTTATATGTATGAATTTTTTCAGTTGTTATGTGCTGAGGATATTAATTTAACGGATTTTCAGAATTTTTATTATGATTATGTATCCGAAATAAAATCAATTAATTTAACATATTTAAAACCAGCTAAAACGTATAAAGCTCATGAGGGAGAATATTTACAATATGCTCAGTATATAAAAAACAAGTATAAGGACAATAAATATTTTTTGTTTTGTCAACAAAAATATTATGATAAGTATTTGGGCAATCCTAATTCAACTAATGCAAAAGACTGCTTTAAATCAACAAAAATTCAAGGCATTTTATGGGCATATAAATTATTTTATGTAGGATGCTCTCGTGCAAAAGAAAATTTAGTTATTGTAATAGATGAGAACAAAATAGCTCCGTTTAGAAAAGAATTTATAAAAAGAATGACAGCAATAGGGTTTGATGTTAATGGAATATAAATTTGGAAAAGTGCTATTAACTTAACAGCAGCACAGGCAGCTATCGCAAATAGGTAGGAGTTCTCTTTCCTTTGAATTGCCGCTTAGTTTCGAG
>JBKUMA010000158.1:0-4404 GCA_046955055.1 Candidatus Gastranaerophilaceae bacterium | reverse complement strand
ATATTAATAATATGTTTTCCAAAAAAGAATTGATTGACGGTATTGAAAACCTTATTATTCAGGGACATACAGACAGTCAGTCTTATGCTGGATTAAAAACAAAAGATGAACAATTTATGAGAAATATGACTTTAAGCTTGCAGCGTGCAAATTCTGTGGCTGATTATATGTTCAAAACTAATTTTGATAAACAATACAGTGAAAAATTAAGAAAGATGGTTGTTGTAGAAGGGAAAAGCTTCTCTGAACCTGTATACAGCAATGGAAAAGAAGATTACAGTAAAAGCAGACGTGTAGAGATGAGATTGAAAGTTAAAAAACACGATATTGCTGATGTATTTTTTAGCGGAGTACAACATCAATGATAAATGAAGACAAAATTTTAGAAACTATTAATATGATAAAGCTTCACAACCTTGACATCAGGACAGTTACTCTTGCATTGAGTTTAAGAGATTGTATGGATAGTGATGTTGATGTTGTTTGTGATAATATCTACAATAAGATTAAGCATTATGCAAAAAACCTTGTTGAGTATGCTAATGAATTGGAAAATGACTATTCAATTCCTATTATTAATAAAAGAATTGCAGTTACTCCGATTTCACTGATAGGCGAATCCTGTAAAAATCCGGATTATGTAAAAATAGCAAAAACTCTTGATAAGGCAGCAAAAGAAGTTGGTGTCAACTTTATAGGCGGTTTTTCTGCACTGGTAGAAAAAGGTTGTACGAAAGGCGATAAGCTTTTAATAGAAAGTATTCCTGAGGCACTTGCTCAGACAGAAAGACTATGTTCTTCAATCAATCTTGCATCTTCAAAAGCAGGAATTAATATGGATGCTGTTTTGAAAATGGCTGAGATTATAAAGAAATCTGCTGAACTTACAAAGGATAGAGATGGCATAGGAGCAGCAAAACTTGTATGTTTCTGTAATTCTCCGGGTGACAATCCGTTTATGGCGGGTGCATTCTGCGGAGTTGGAGAACCTGAATGTGCATTGAACGTTGGCGTCTCAGGTCCCGGTGTTGTAAGAGCGGCTATAGAGGCTCTGGATAGAGATAACAAAAATGCTGATTTGAGTACTCTTGCAAATACAATTAAACAAATAGCTTATAAGATTACTACAACAGGAGAGTTGGTTGGAAGAAAATTGGCACAAAAACTTAATATTCCTTTTGGCGTAATTGATTTATCTCTAGCACCTACTCCTGCTGAAGGTGATAGCGTTGCCGGTATTTTCCAGGCAATGGGCTTGGAGCATGCTGGTGCACATGGAACAACAGCTGCACTGGCAATGTTGAATGATGCTGTTAAAAAAGGCGGTATCATGGCAAGTTCACATGTCGGCGGTCTTTCAGGAGCTTTTATTCCTGTTTCTGAAGATGCTGGTATGATAGAAGCTGCTTCTAAAGGATATCTTACTTTTGATAAGCTTGAAGCTATGACTTCTGTTTGTTCAGTTGGACTTGATATGATTGCAATTCCAGGAATTACACCTGTTGACACTATTGCAGGTATGATTGCTGATGAAATGGCTATCGGAATGATTAATAAAAAAACTACAGCTGTTAGAATTATCCCTGTTTCGGGAAAAAATGTAGGAGAAGAAATTGTTTATGGCGGTCTTCTTGGCAAAGCTCCTATTATGCCCGTTAATACTCTTTCTTCTACTAATTTTGTCAGACGCGGAGGCAGGATACCTGCTCCAATCCATAGTTTGAATAACTAATTTATTAGAGGAAGATTTTATGGCAAAGACATTAAGTGAATTGGCCGGAGAATTAAAAGTATTTTTAATAGAAATGCAGTCAGACGCACGTAATAAAAATAATTTCAGACCGGAAAGATATAACAATTTGAAATTTGCAATGGATGTATCTAAAGATCCAAATCCTTATGTTGTTATTAGTATTTCAATGTCTGAGGCTGAATATAGCTTAAAAACAGGTGATAAGCAAAACGGCGGACTTGGACCTGATGAGCGTTATGTCTTAAGATGGCTTGAAAAACCTAATACTATTCCTGCATTAATGGAATGCTGGCGTGAACGTGAAAAACGCCGTGGTAAAGCAACTGGAGTTGAAGATTAATTCTTTTTAGTCATTGATTTGGAACGTAAATTTCTATGATATGTTATTGCAAATCTGTGTGCTTCATCTCTAATTCTTTGAAACAAGAACAATGCACTAGAATTTCTAGGTAAGATAATAGGTTTCGATTGATTAGGCAGGAACACTTCTTCATTGCGTTTTGCAAGGGAAACTACATCTATGCCTTCAACTCCTAATTCGTTGATTATCTGCATAACACTGGAAAGCTGGCCTTTTCCTCCGTCGATAATTATTAAATCAGGTTTAGCCCATTTTTCTTCACCAAGATGTGAGAGTCTTCTTGTTAGAACTTCCTTCATTGATAAGAAGTCATCAGGCTTGCCTTCTGTCATTCTGACTTTAAATTTTCTGTACTCTGATTTTTTGCTCAAGCCGTTAATAAATGTAACCATAGAAGCAACAGTATTTGTACCCTGAATATGTGAAATATCGTAGCATTCAATTCTGTGAGGGAAGTTTTTAAGATTTAATTTTTCAGCGAGATACGAACCTATTTCGTTAAAATCGTCTCTGATTTTAGACATTTTGGCAAGTTTAGCGTTATCAAGCACAACTTTGGCGTTTTTATCCGCAAGCATTTGTAATTCTTTACCCTGAGCGGATTTGCCGTAACTTATTTTTATTTTTTTCTGTGCCAGGATTTCAAGCCATTCTTCATAAAGAGATTTTTCACCTATTGCTTCAAGTTCGTTGGATACAATCTTATCAGGATAACCCAAAGTTAGTGTACTGTAGTACTCTTTAAAGAATGTAGCAAAGAATTCTGTTCTGTCCTCTTCTTCAACTTCATAAACAAAATCTTTTTTATCAATCAATCTGCCTTCTCTTATCATAAGTATTACGATTGCAAAAATACCATCATCTGCCATTAAAGATATGATATCTTCATTTAATTTGGTATTTTCATATACAACTTTTTGTTTTTCAAGTGTCTTTTTCAAGTCAAGGTAGCTGTCTCGAAGCCTTGCAGCCTTCTCAAACTGTTGATTTTGTGCAAACTTTTGCATTTGCTCTTCAAGCTGTTTCATTAATTCAGATTGCTTACCTGCAAGAAATAGCTCAGCTTGCTTAACAATTCCTTTGTATTCTTCACTGGTGATAAGGTTTTGACAAGGTGCCATGCAGCGTCCTATATGGTAATAAAGACAGGGACGATCTTTAAATTTAGGATTTTTACACTGTTTAAGCGGGAAAATCTTTTTTAAGAAATCCAGTGTCGCATGCATTGCACGAACATCAGTGTAAGGACCGTAATATCTGCCTTTTTCAGGATTCATATTTTTTTTGCGGACTATTGTAATTCGCGGGAAGTCCTCATCTGTAATTAAAAAATACGGATACTTCTTATCATCTTTAAGAAGAATATTATAACGAGGTTTATGCTTTTTTATTAGATGGCTTTCAAGTATTAAAGCTTCAACTTCGGTATTTGTGATAATATATTCAAGTTTATCAATTTGGGACACTAATACAGAAACTTTAACGCTGTCATGTTTTCTGTTGAAATAGCTCATAACGCGGCGTTTAAGTATTTTTGCTTTGCCGACGTAAATTATTTCACCGTCCTTGTTATAGTATATATAACATCCGGGCAGTGAAGGTAAGAGTTTTAAAGTTTGCTGTAAATTTTCGTTCATCAATAAATATTATAACATATTTTAGTAAATGCTTTGAAAAATTTATAATAATAATTTATAATTAAATAAAGTGATGAAATTGGAGATATATTGTTGAAAGTACTTATTCTTTTAATGTTGGTAATATTATTCAGCAATACGGTTAAAGCGTTTGAGGCTGTATCAGCAAGACCGAAGTGGAAAGATCTTTGTCCTGCCGGCTTGGAAAATTCTGAATATAAGGAAATCAAGTGGTTTTGGCCGTATAGTGTTAAAGAAACCCAGGAAGAAATAAATTTTTGGGCAAATAAAAGAGTAGAATTTGAAGAGCGTCTAAATGATTGTGATGTACTTTTGGATTCTTATAAAATTAAATGCTACATTGATTTACAGGAGAAGTATACTTCTGATTTTGAGTTGCACAGATTTGAAAGAAATCAGAAAAAAATAACAGAGAGTATATGGAAAGATTTTAATTATCGTGGTGTAAAGCCTTTCATGATAGAACTTAATCCTGACAGGAAATAAGAAGTAAGAACCTTGAAAAGTTTTCAAAAATAGTTTATAATAACATCATTAAAAGTAATATCGTTTTTTCAACACGCTTCGCTAAATGCTATCGCTATGGTTTCAAAAACAATATTACTTTTAAATGTAAAAGGAGCAAAGATTAT
>JBKUMA010000157.1:0-4421 GCA_046955055.1 Candidatus Gastranaerophilaceae bacterium | reverse complement strand
ATACTAAAATGATTGAGAATATTCTTGATCATCCTAATATTAAAGTAGAGTATAATAAATCACTTGGCGAAGACTTTAGTTTGTCTGATTTAAATGCTGACAAGATTTTCTGTACTTCTTCAATTGATGAAGCCTTTAATTATCAATTCGGAGAATTACCATACAGAAGTGTTCGCTTTGAATACGAAAAATATGATAAAGAATTTTATCAGTTGAACTCTGTTGTAAATTATCCTAACGACAATGATTTTACAAGGATACATGAGTATAAATACTATCTTAATGATAAATCAGACAAAACTGTAATAGCTAAAGAATATTCGCAAAAATTTGAAAGGGGTAAAAATGAAAGATTTTATCCTATTAAGAATGAAGATAATCAAAATATATATATAAAATATTTGGAAGAAGCTAAAAAGCTCAAAAATGTTTATTTTTTAGGAAGACTAGGCGGATATGCATATTACGATATGGATAAAGCTGTTGAAAGTGCGTTAAATTTATTTAAGGAGATTAAAAATTGCCCGAAATTAGTGTTATAGTTCCTGTATTCAATTCAGAGAAATTTTTGAAAGAGTGTTTAGATAGTATTTTGTCACAAACCTATGGTGATTTGGAAGTTATATGTGTAAATGATGGTTCGACTGATAATTCCTTAGATATATTAAATCAATATAAGAATTCTGACAGCAGAGTTAAGGTTATTGATAAAGAGAATTCAGGCTACGGTGCCAGTTTGAATATGGGTATAGATGCAGCACAGGGTAATTATATCGGTATTGTTGAGTCTGATGATTTCATCAAAGAAAATATGTATGAAGAGTTAATAAAACTTGCTCACCAATATGATGCTGAAATTGTAAAAAGTAATTGGTACAGTTATTTCGGCAACTTCTGGGGGGGGGGCAAGCCTTTATGCCGTAAAGAAATTAAAATACGGCATAGTCAGGCATTCAAGCTTACTAATTCAAATGAAGATGCAAACCTATTAAGAATTACACCTTCTGTTTGGAGTGCTATTTATAAAAAAGATTTCTTAAAACATTATGATATAAAATTTTTAGAAACACCCGGTGCAAGTTATCAGGACGTTTCGTTTTCATTTAAAGTTTTTGCACTTGCTCAAAGAGTTGTGTTCACAGATGAAGCATATTTGATGTACAGAAGAGACAACGAGAATTCTTCTGTGAAAAGATTAGATAAAGTTTATTGCATATGTGATGAGTATAATGAACTTGATAAATTTTTAAATTCATATCCTGAATTAAAATCTAAATTTAACTATGTGAAAAATATAAACCAGTATAACAGTTATATGTGGAATACTTTAAGAATTGATGACAAATTTAAATTAGATTTTGTGAATGAGTTCTCTAAATCATTTAAAGAAAAGTATGAAGCTGGCGAATTAAATGATGAATTTTTCAAAAGGATTTCTAGCACTAATTTTAAAATTCTAATTGATTCACCGCAAAAATTTTTGAAAGTTTTAAAAACAGAAAATTTTAAAGATAAAATTAAAAGTATCAGAAAAAACATTATTTCTGTAAAATTAAACAAATCCGGTTTGGATGTTGTTATTTTTGGTAAAAAGATTATAGGAATATAGTTTTTATAAACAGCAATAGTTTTTTCTTTATTATATACTATTTGTAAAGAGAAAATTACTATGGCTTTACGCAAAAAATTATATAAAAAAACTGGATATTTTTTGAAGGAGATTGCAAGAAGCAAGATTGTTATTCAGGCTATTCTTGTAGGACTTGTTTCAGGTCTTTTGGTTGTGCTTTTTAAAGTATCAATTACTGAACTCTTTAATTACATTCAGGGGTTTATATCACAGTTCACTATAATGCAGAAACTTATGATATTCCCTCTTATAACAACTATTGGCGGTTTAATATCAGGGCTTCTTGTGTTTAAAATTGCTCCCGAAACTCGCGGAAGCGGCATTCCGTATGTGAAAATGACGCTTGCAAGAATGGGGAATATGACACGGATAAGAAGTATAATTGTTAAGTTTATGGCTGGTGTAGCAGGTATAGGGACAGGTTTGTCTTTAGGCAGAGAAGGCCCGAGTGTTCAACTTGGTGCAGGTGCAGGAGCTTTGGTCGGAAAAATGTTTAAAATGCGTGGGACCGACCAGGATAAACTTATTGCTTCAGGTGCAGGTGCGGCTATTGGTGCAACATTTAATGCTCCTATTGCAGGTACAATTTTTGTTGTTGAAGAATTAGTGAATAAATTCTCAGCGTCATTGCTATTTCCTGTGCTTGTAGCTACAGTTACGGCTTCTTCTTTAGCACGCCACTTTTTGGGAAGTAATCCTTCGTTTGTTATTCCGGCTGTTACTATGGGAATAAATTTTGAGAGTATTTCTGTATGTATTTTTCTTGGAGTTGCTGCAGGAATTTTAGGAGTTTTATTCTCAAAAATTATCTTTTTGAATAATACTTTTTTCGATAATATGAAAAAAATTCCTAATTGGGCAAAGCCTGCAATTGCCGGATTGGCAGTGGGTGTTGCCGGTATATTTCTTCCTTATATTCTTGGTTCGGGAAATATAAGTGTAGATTTGCTATTGGAACATAAATTCAGTGTTGCACTTGTGGCAGTAATTTTTATTGCAAAATTTTTTATAACCCCCTTTTGTTTTGGCTCAGGTGCAGCGGGCGGTATTTTTCTTCCTATCCTAATGCTGGGTTCTTTTCTCGGGTATTTGGCAGGGGTAGGAGCTAATTATATAGGGTTTAATGTTAATCCTATTGTAATAGCTTTGGTTGGTATGGGTGCATTTTTGGCTGCTGTTGCAAGAACTCCTATAACTGCAGTTGTTATGGTATTTGAAATGACCGGAGGATATAATCATATTTTGCCCATTATGTTGAGTGCTGCAATCGCAGATTTGATAGCAGAAAAATTAGGACATAAACCGATTTATTCAAAATTAATTGTTAACCAAGCCTCAAAATCAGAAGAGGCAAAACTCTTAAGTGAATTAAAGGTCCGTGATTTTATGGTGCGAGATGTGAAAACTCTTTCAAGAGGAATGTCTATAAAATATGCTCTTGATATGATGGATGAACACGGACATAATGCTTTTCCTATTATTTCATCAAATAATAAATTGGCAGGTATAATTACTCGTGCAGATATTGAGGATGCATTATTTGAAGGAAATTCAAATGAGACTTCCGTAGAAAAAATCATGAACCCTTCTCCAGTAGTTATAATGCCGCAAAATGATTTATATACAGCGTATTACAGATTGCATTCATACAATACTGAATGGCTTGTGGTAACCGATGAAGAACAACGTATTAAAGGCATTATTACAAGAATAGATATTAGTAATGCAGTTAATGTTAACCTTGCAAGTGCGACATAAGTCTTGAAAGTAATTGTGATTTTTCATGATAACCTGCAAGAGTTGCTATTACTTTACCTTCTTTGAAAAGCATAAATGTCGGGTATCCTGAAATTTTGTATTCATTTACAAGATTTGGGTTTTCATCAGCATTAACTATACCTATCCAAATATTGTTTTTGGATAGGTCATCGAGTATAGGACGCTGTTTTTGGCAGTATCCGCACCATGGTGCATAAAATTCTATAAGCTTTAACCCTGTTTTAATATTTTCTTTGAAATTTGTATCGTTTAATTCTTTTATCATAGTGATTATATTGAAAGCTTGTTAGGTAAAAATGTTATGCTTCATGTGTCGAATGTTAAAGGATTATATTAATATTATGTAAAATTTAAAGTTTTTTAGAAGATATTGTGCTAATAATAAATAGTTACATTTATTCAGACGCTAGGAGGCAAAATGATTATCGGAGTACCAAAAGAAATAAAAAATAACGAGTTTAGAGTAGGTCTAACCCCTGCAGGAGTAGAAGCTCTTACTACTGAAGGGCATACGGTTTATATAGAAAATAACGCAGGTTTGGAAAGCGGCTTTGCTAATGAAGAGTATATATCAGCCGGTGCAAAGATATTAAATTCTGCCAAAGAAATTTATTCAATATCTGATTTTATTGTAAAAGTAAAAGAACCTATCGAAAGTGAGTTTTCATTACTGAAAAATGGTCAAACTCTATTCACTTATCTTCACTTGGCTGCAGATGAAGTGTTAACAAAAGTTTTGATGGATAAGAATATTACTTCTATTGCTTATGAAACAGTGCAGAAAGATGATAGAAGCCTTCCTTTATTAATCCCTATGAGTGAAGTTGCAGGAAGAATGTCTGTTCAAATCGGAGCACGTCTTTTGGAAAAACCAAATGGCGGTAAAGGTATTTTGATTGGCGGTACACCTGGAACAGTTCCGGCAAAGGTTGTTGTAGTCGGTGCAGGAACGGTAGGAATTAACGCTGCACGCATGGCTATGGGTTTGGGTGCTGATGTTACAATTATGGAT
>JBKUMA010000156.1:0-4425 GCA_046955055.1 Candidatus Gastranaerophilaceae bacterium | reverse complement strand
AAATATTTGGGTAAACATATTAAGCCAACCAAGGTTATTGAAAAAACAGACGGTGCAATTCGTTTATTTATGGCTGACGGTTCTGTTATAGAGGTTTGGGATGGAACCTTTGATTTGTATCCTAATGGTAAAGATGTAGAAGGATGTAAAAATAGACCACAAGGTAAATCCTGTATGGGAACTAAATTATTTGAATTTGTTTTCTGGGATGAATTAATTTTTCCTTATCGCTGGAGACTTTTAACTTCACCTAATCCTGAACAGGCAGCAAAAGATTGCTGTTACCCAGCTTTAAGAGGAGAAAAAGACGAGTGGAATAAGGCGTATTGTACAGCAGTTATTTTATATAACAATTGGACTGTGCCAAAAGATTATCCTGCTAAATTCTAACTTTTCTTTTTGCTATTTTCATGCTAAAATACGCTTAAAAGTTATTATTTAAGAAGGGAAAAGCTATGAAAGTATCAGAACGTTTAGAAAAAATTCCTCCGTATTTATTTGCGGAAATTGACAGAAAAATTGATGAAGCACGTGCAAAAGGCATTGATATTATAAGTTTAGGTATTGGTGACCCTGACAAACCTACTTTAGCACCTGTTGTTGAAGAAATGCACAAGGCTATAGACAATCCGAAAAACCATGATTATCCGCCTTATAACGGAACTGTTTCTTTTAGAAGAGCAGCGGCTGATTGGATGAAAAAACGTTTTGGTGTTGAAGTTGATGCTGACAAAGAAGTTTTGGCTAATATAGGTTCAAAAGAAGCAATTGCCCATGTGTTCTTTGCTTTTGTGGACAAAGGTGATTATACATTAGTGCCTGATCCAGGTTATCCTGTTTACAAAAATGCTACTATCTTTGCAGGCGGTACACCTTATTCTATGCCTTTGTTAGAAGAAAACGGATTTTTGCCGGATTTTGATAAAATTCCTGAAGATATTGCTAAAAAATCAAAATTGATGTTTTTGAATTATCCGAATAATCCTACAAGTGCAATAGCTGATTTGGATTTCTTTAAGAAAGCAGTAGATTTTTGTAAAAAATATGATATTTTACTTTGCCATGATATGGCTTATTGTGAAATGACTTTTGACGGTTACAAAGCTCCTTCTGTGTTAGAAGTGGAAGGTGCGAAGGATGTTGCAATTGAGTTTTATTCTCATTCAAAATCTTATAATATGACCGGATGGAGAGTTGGATTTGTAGCTGGTAATGCTGATGCGGTTAAGGCTTTAGGTACTATCAAAAACAATATTGACAGCGGTACTTTTAAAGCTATTCAAGATGCGGCTGTTGCGGCATTCAATGTTGACGAAAAATTAATTGATGACTTAAATAAAATGTATCAAGAAAGAAGAGATGCAGCGGAAGAAGGATTTAGAGAACTCGGATGGAATGTTAAACCTTCTAAGGCAACATTTTACTTGTGGCTTCCTGTTCCTAAAGGAATGACTTCGGAAGAGTTCGTTACTGTTATGCTTGAAAAAGCTCACGTTGTTGTTCCACCTGGAAACGGTTATGGTAAATATGGTGAAGGTTATTTCCGTGTAGCTTTGACTAAAGATGTTCAAACTATTAAAGAATGTATAAGAAGAATGAAGGAAGCGGGAATCCGTTATAATGGATAATTACATCTTTTAAACGATGTGAATCCCTTGTTATAAACTCCTTGCTATGGTATAATTTCGTTATGGAATGTCCAAAATGCGGTTTTGAAATTGATGATAAAGCAACTGTATGCCCTAATTGCAAAAAGGTGCTTAAGTTGGTGTGCCCGATTTGCAGAACTGTGAACGAAAATAATGTCTGTAAAAAATGCGGTTATGTTATTGTTACCAAATGCAACAAGTGCGGCAAGGTTAATCCAACTGAGTTTAAAAAATGTAAGAAATGCGGAGCCGATTTAGAAAAAAGCGTTATATTAAACGAATCAAATACTGACGATTTTGTTATGATGACAATTAATTTCCCTAATGTAGAGGAAATGAAGACGCTTTTGGGGTCGGTAAAGCTGCTTAATAAATTTAAAATTAATCTTGATAAAATTATTAATGACTATACAAGGTCTATAGGCTTGCGTCGTCAACTTATTAAAGATACGTATGTTATAAGATGCAACAGAGATTATACGTTTAAAACTTCTGTAGAAACAGCAATGAACGCTTCAATTGAACTTTTGAATCGTATTACTAAAATGAATTGCAAGCTTACTAAGAAGAAAAATGCTTCTGTAAGGTGTAATATATTTCTGTTAAAAAGATCTGTAGAAGACAATCCTAATGATTATAAGTCAGGATTTAACATAAGCCTGTTAAACCAGAACACCAAGAATAAGGAAGATAAAATTTTGAATACTTTCCAAATCCTTGTTGATCAGGCTGTTTGTGATGTTGCGGAAAAAGACTATAAAATTTCACCACTTAATTCAGTCTTAATTAATGATGAAATGGTTATGTATTATGAAGTTGATGTAAAAGATTTGGTTAAAGTTGAGTATCCAGAAGACGAAGATGAAAACGAGGTTAAAATTCCTAACTTTGTTCAGAATATGCTTGTAGAACAAGACAAGCTTGACGGTACTGCTTTAAACAATCTTGATTTTCCGGAAGATCCTGACAGAATTTATGATATTAAACCGATTAATTTTGAAGAAATAAATTGTGAATTTTCTAGAACTGAAAATATAAATGTTTTTGAACTTGTTGAAAAAAGGATTAAAGAAGTTCCTCATGGAATTCTTGCTCTTAAAACTGCGGAATTATACAAACCATATTCTTTAAAATTGATTAATACAATTGAAAATTTAAACGTTTATAACAATATAATTACCATAACTTGTTATGACGAAATGAAATATTCACCGTATTCTTTCTTTAGGGATTTGGTATCGGCTATATTTGAATATACAGTTTCTCAAAAATTGTTTTTCAAAAATGATTTTTCTATGTTCTCCTCTGTCGACCCTGAAGGACTTGTCAGAGATTTGATTACTCTTCACCAGAGAGATATTGATAATACCGAAGATACAAGATATGTTTACTTCGATATATTCTTAACTTTACTGCAGGCTATTCCTAACACTTTAATTTTTATTGATAATTTCGATAAAATAGATGCAAGTTCTTATGATGTCTTGAAGTTCTTATTTGAAGCGTTTGATAAATTGGAAATAAGTTATTTGATTTCTTATGACAGAAACTTTTCTTTGCATAAGCAATCTCATTTCTTGTTGTCTAAACCGTATTATGCAGAAATTAACCTTAAGCCAACACCGTTTGAAAAAATGATTGAGGAAAATAAATATTATTACAGAAATATTTTGGATAATTTCTATTTTCAGCGTATTGCAAAATATTCTTGCGGGAGTATCTTATTTATAGATATAGCTATTCAGTATTTGATTGAGTCAGGGGTTTACGAGGCAAAAGAAGACAGTATTGAAATGGTTAACCCTAAGACTATCATTATTCCTTCTAACCTGAACCGTTTAATGAAAAGACGTATTAATCTTTTGAAAGATGATATTCCTGCATTAAAATTCTTAACTTCTGTTGTGCTTTTAGGCACAAGAATTGATGTTGATACTATTGAAAGCCTGGGATATGAAAATGTTAATGAAATTATAGATAAGTTAACAAATATGGGTTATATCTATTTCTATAATAACTGTATGTATTTCCCTAATTACAACTTATTGAGAGATTGTCTTCTTGATGTGGTAAGTATTGTTTATCTCAAAGAAATTGCAAACGAATTATTTGAAAAAGTGCTTGATTACGAAATGCCAAGTCCTGTTAAAGCTTATCTTTTTAATTTAATAGGAGAAGCACAAAGCGAACGTCAGGAATGGGAGCATCTTGCTGCTGTTAACCTGTCAATGGGTGATTTTAGTTCATATTTAAACTGTACAAATAAAATCTTACAAATTCTTGACACTGATAAAGATGAAGAACATCAACAAGAAATTGAAGAATATAAAATGCAGTTATATGAAAATATTTCTAATAACTTGTATGAATATGTTCCTGATAAGACTTCTGAAATTGCAGAAGCAACTTTGCACAATCTTGAAAAATCGACTGATATTGATAAGATTGTTTTGTTGTGCAATAAGATGATTAACGGTAATCTTATATCAGGCAACTACACTCAGGCATTGGAACTTACTCATAAAGTATTATCACTTATTCCGCCTGCATCGTTAAATCCTGATGCTCCTGATTATAACGGTTATTTCTTTATGATGTCGCTTATACATATTCAAATCTTGTTTAATATTGGTGCTTTAAGTGATGCATTGGATGTTGGTTTCAGAGTTTTGAATGTTGTTTCTGAGAAGAATATGGAAAAATTAAAACCTGAATATATGGATATGGAGTCATTCAGAGCAATGCTTATTGATGCTGTTGGCTTTGTAGCTTTAGC
>JBKUMA010000155.1:0-4442 GCA_046955055.1 Candidatus Gastranaerophilaceae bacterium | reverse complement strand
AACTTCGGGGGGGGGGCAAATATTTAAAGCTATTCTAGTCATTTAACGCCTCCTTATTTTGACATTCCAGCTATTTATAATTTTTATTATTTACTTTTTTATTGGTTTTGTCAATTTATTTAATTACTACCTTCTTAATATTTTTAAACATAATAATTGCTTTTTGAATGTGTTGGACGTAGTATTAGAAAAGCACGTGTGAGTAGGTATGTATTGTGCGTGTGAATGAGTGTAGATAATACAATATATTGGAAATTATGTTATGGCTTTAAACTTTCAAGAACTGGTTTTTAATTTACAAAAATTTTGGTCAGATTACGGCTGCATTATTCAACAGCCTTATGATATAGAAAAAGGTGCTTCAACAATGAACCCTGCTACTTTTTTGCGTTCCTTGGGCCCTGAACCTTGGAATACTGCAATGATTGAACCTTGCAGAAGACCTACTGATGCAAGATACGGTGAAAATCCTAACAGACTCGGGCACTATTATCAGTTCCAAGTTATATTAAAACCTTCTCCTGATAATGCTCAAGAACTTTACTTAAAAAGTTTGGAAGCTATGGGAATTGACCTTAAAGAGCATGATGTAAGATTTGTTGAAGATAACTGGGAATCTCCAACTTTAGGTGCAGCAGGCGTAGGCTGGGAAGTTTGGCTTGACGGTATGGAAATTACTCAATTTACATACTTCCAGCAAGTTGGCGGTATTGAAGTTAAACCTGTTGCTCTTGAATTGACTTACGGTCTTGAGAGAATAGCAATGTATTTACAAAATAAAGAATCTGTATACGATATTATGTGGAATGACAAACTTAAATACGGCGAAATATTTTTGCAGAATGAAATAGAACAATCAAAGTACAATTTTGAAGTATCTGATGCAAAAAGCTTGTTTACTATGTTTGACTTGTTTCAAAAGGAAGTTGATAATTGTATTAACGCAAAATTGGTCCTTCCTGCATACGATTACGTATTAAAATGTTCACATACATTTAACCTGCTGGATGCCAGAGGTGTGATAAGTAAAGACGAAAGAATTAATTTTATAAACAGAGTAAGAACAATGGCATCTGCTGTTGCAAAATTGTACGTAGCACAAAGAGAAGAACTAGGTTTCCCTCTTTGTAAATAATATAAGGAAAATAAATGGCAGAAAAATTTCACCGTGCAACTTTAACACGTAACTTTTTAAAAACTATCACAAGAATTAAAAATCCTGATGAAATGCTTGCAGAAGCAAAAGCTGAAGGATTAGAAAAAACTCTTGGAGTTATGGATTTAATTGTACTTGGTGTCGGTGCTATTATCGGCTCAGGTATTTTTGCCGTAGTAGGTATTGCTGCAGCTGGAAACGCTGACGGTTCAAGTCTTGGTGCAGGACCTGCTTTGGTAGTATCAATGATTATTGCAGCTATAGCATGTGTTTTTTCAGCATTATGTTATTCTGAATTTGCAACAATGATTCCTGTGGCGGGCGGTGCATATACGTATACATTCGCAACTTTAGGTGAGTTTGCTGCCTGGATGGTAGGCTGGGTATTGATGCTTGAATATGCAATTGGTTTTATTGCTGTTGCTTGTGCTTGGTCAAACCATTTTGTTCAGTTTTTAAGCGGGTTTGAAAAAGTTCTTCCTGCATGGCTTGCTCATCCTCCGGTATGGCTTGTGAATGATGTTTTTAGTGCGGCGAAGATAGCAGCAAATAATCCTGATACATATGTTCCGCATCTATTTGGAATGCCTGTTTGTATTAATCTTCCTGCTATTTTGATAGTTCTTTTGATAACTTCAATATTAGTTAAAGGTACAAAAGATTCAACTAAAATGGCCGGTATAATGGTATTTGTAAAACTTGCAGTTATTGCATTATTTGTTCTTGCAGGTGCATTTTTCGTAAGACCGGAAAACTGGAGTCCTTTTGCTCCAAACGGTGCTGCCGGTATATTTGCTGGTGCGTTTTTAATCTTCTTTGCGTATATCGGTTTTGACGCCCTTGCAACAGCCGCAGAAGAATGTAAGAATCCGCAGAAAGATTTACCTATTGGAATTATAGGTTCTTTAATAATTACAACGATTGTTTATGTTGCTGTAGCTCTCGTGCTTACTGGTATGCAAAGTACAAGCGGTCATGTTTCTGCTGAGTTCTTGAAAGCTCCTATGGCTTATTGTATGACAGTTGTTCACATGAATTGGGCAGCAGGTCTGATTTCAATAGGCTCATTGGCTGGATTAACTTCTGTACTATTAGTATTGGAAATGGCTGCAACAAGAATACTTTATGCAATGAGCAGAGATCATTTTATATCAAAAAGATTTCAAAAATTACATCCTAAATTCCACACTCCAGCTTTATTGACCTGGACTGTAGGCTTACTAGCAATAGTTGGAATTTTGACTTTGGACTTAAATGTAGCTGCGGAATTATGTAATTACGGTACATTTACTTCATTCATTATCGTCTGTGTGGCTGTATTAATATTGAGAAAAACAGATCCAGAAAGGCCTAGACCTTTTAAAGTTCCGTTTTCTCCTGTTACTCCAGCGCTAGGAATTCTATGCTGCGGAGGCTTAATGGTTTATAAATCAATGCAGCCTTCAGGTTCAGCTTTGTTGTTCCCTGTTTGGTTAGGAGTAGGTGCTGTAATATATCTTTTATACGGATATGTTCGTAACAGAATGAATGAAAATAAACTTCACAATGAAAAAGTAGAACTTAAAAAACAGGAATTAATGAGTAAATAATGGATATAAAAACAGTACTAGGTAATGCCTTTAGAACAAAAAGCCCCGATGAATTAATAGCTACAAGTAAAAAGTCTGAATTAAAAAAGACTTTAAACGTGTTTGACCTTATAGTTATTGGTATTGGTGCTGTTGTAGGTACTGGTATATTTACAATTATAGGTACAGCTATTAAGGGTGGTCCTGAAAACGTAGGAGCAGGTCCAGCTATTATTGTTTCAATGGTGCTTGCGTGTGTAGCATGTGTTTTTTCAGCATTGTGTTATTCGGAAATTGCGGCAATGATTCCTGTTGCAGGAAGTGCTTATACTTATACATATGCAACGATGGGTGAGTTCATGGCTTGGATGGTGGGCTGGATTTTAATGCTCGAATATGCTATTGGAAACATTACTGTCGCAAGTGCTTGGACCGGATACTTCGTTCAATTCTTAAAAGGCTTTAAACCATATTTGCCTGATTTTATAGTAAATTGTCCTCTGTGGCTAAGAAGCGATTATCGTTTTATGTTTTCGTATTGCGATAAGTATGGATTGGACCCTCATAGTCATATGCCGTTTATTTTCGGTAAAATACCTTTTGCTATTA
Source organism: Candidatus Gastranaerophilaceae bacterium (assembly GCA_046955055.1). Taxonomy (GTDB): domain Bacteria; phylum Cyanobacteriota; class Vampirovibrionia; order Gastranaerophilales; family Gastranaerophilaceae; genus JBKUMA01. The sequence continues at coordinate 1,109 of JBKUMA010000155.1, read as the reverse complement.
ATTTACCCGCAATTGCTATTGTGCTAGTTCTTACTCTTTTATTGATTAAGGGAGTTAAAGAATCAACAAGAGTTGCAAGTATAATGGTTGGCGTAAATATGTTTATGATAATTTCATTCATATTAGTGGGTGCTTTTTATGTTAAACCTGAAAATTGGACGCCGTTTGCACCTAACGGATTTGAAGGTATATTTATGGGTGCATTCTTAATCTTCTTTGCGTATATAGGTTTTGATGCTATTTCCACAACCGCAGAAGAAACAGAAAATCCTCAAAGAGATTTGCCTATTGCGATTTTAGGTACACTTGTAATATGCACAATTCTTTATGTTTGCGTGGCTCTTGTTTTAACAGGAACTGTACCTCTAGGTGATATTGATATTCAGGCTCCTATTGCTCATGCAATGAGAGTGATTGGTAAAGACTGGTTTGCAGGGCTAATTTCAATCGGAGCCTTGTGTGCTTTAACTTCTGTTTTGTTAATTTATCAATTAGGCACAACAAGAATTTTATACGCAATGAGCAGAGATAGATTTTTACCAAAATCGTTAAGACTTATACATAAAAAATTCAGAACTCCTCATGTTTTAACATGGATTTCAGGTATAGTAGTAATTGTATGTTCATTGTTTATGGACTTAAATATATCAGCAGAATTATGTAATTTCGGTACATTCACATCGTTTATAATAATATGTATTGCGGTATTGATATTAAGAAAGACTGACCCTGATAGAGAAAGACCATTTAAAGTTCCATTTTCTCCGTTGTTTCCTGTTTTAGGTATATTAACTTGCGGCGGATTAATGGTTTATTCAATGAAATTTTTAACAACCTCATCATTATATTTTCCTCTATGGCTGTTGATGGGACTTGCAATATATGCAGGATACGGTTATAATCAAAAAAGGCTTGAAGATAAAATTAAAGTCCAAAGGCAGCCAAAAACAAAAGTGGAAGTATAAAGTTTACTTATTTAAAAGGAGGTATTCTTATGTTAGAATTTGTTAGTTTTGTCGGGGGGGGGGCAAAAATTTAAAGCTCCTTGCCCGTAATGTGGCGTTTACACTTGCTGAGGTTTTAATTACCCTTGGTAAAATAGGTATAGT
>JBKUMA010000154.1:0-4527 GCA_046955055.1 Candidatus Gastranaerophilaceae bacterium | reverse complement strand
CTTTGTTAGAGGTATATAGGTTTGAAAGCGGTAAATTACAGTTATGCAAAACCGTATTCTCAATAAAAGATTTAGTTGAGCAGTGTTATGAAGAATTAAAACCGCTGGCTTTAAATAAAAAACTAGATTTTAAAGCCGAATTTGAAGTGGAATATGATACTGAAATTATCGCTGATAGAGCAGAATTAAAACGAGTAATTACTAATTTATGCGGAAATGCAGTAAACTATACAAATAAAGGCGGGGAAATAGTTATTCTTACAAAAGTACAAAACGGTGATTTAATTTTCTCAGTTTCAGATAACGGCAATGGTATTCCACCGGAAGATCTTCCTAATCTGTTTACAAGATTTTCGCAGGGAACCAGCCGTAAACGTTCTACAGGCACAGGTTTAGGTCTGTATCTTTCCCGACAGATAATTGAAGCACACGAAGGTAAAATATGGGTTGAAAGTAAAATGAACCAAGGAAGCGAATTTACTTTTCTTTTAACTAATGTTGTAACTTCCGATAAATCTAAAAAAGGACAGGTTGTAAATGGATAAAGTCAGAGTATTAATAGTTGAAGATCACGATATGGCAAGAATGGGCTTATCTGTTATATTGGGTAACAATCCGAGAATAGAAATTGCAGGTATGTGTGCTGACGGACAAGAAGGTGTGGATAAAGCACTTGAATTGCTTCCTGATGTAGTAATAATGGACATTGGTCTGCCTACAATTGACGGTATCGAGGCAACAAAAAAGATTAAGGCAGTAAATCCTAAAATAAAAGTTTTAATGTACACTTCACGTGAAGGTGATGATGACATTTTTGATTCTTTTCAAGCAGGTGCTGACGGTTATATTACAAAAGGTGCCACATCAGAACAGACTGTTTCTGCAGTAATTGCAGTCAGTGAGGGTGCTGGCTGGCTTGATCCTGCTATTGCCAAAGTTGTATTGACAAATATAAGACGCGGTTCGGAAACTCATGAAAAACGCGGCGAAATTAACTATAAATTAGGTAAAAATCTTTACGGATTAACTGAACGTGAAATGGAAGTACTGGCTTTAATTGTTGACGGTCTTACAAATCCGCAAATAGCAGAAAAACTTGTTATTACTATTTCTACAACAAAAACACATGTACACAGCATTTTGCAAAAGCTGTATGTTGGTACAAGAGCTAAGGCTATTGCAATGGCTATGAAAGAAGGACTTGTGTAAATGCAAAAGAAACTTTTTCTTGTAACTGCTTTATGTTGTTCTGTTTCTTATTGTTTTGCATTTAACACTCCGGATATTTCTCTGCCTTCTTTTGGTAAAAAAGATCCAAGAGAAAAAGAAATTAAATACCTTCATAACGTTCAGAAGCAAGAAGAAAAGGATAAATTTCAAAAAGCAAAATTTAACCTGAAACCTTCAGGGTATATGACAGTTGAAGACTATGAGGCATTGTCTGCACCTAAAAATGATGACAAGAGAAATAACGTTGGAGTGCCTAAAGTTGAAAAGCCATCTGACATGAAGTATGTTCCAAGACCTTCATACAGAATTGTAAGGTATAATAATCCTCCTGGCTCTGCTGAAATAAATATTACAGATACATTTTATAAAATGCACAGACAAAATGCTCAGGGAATAGTTTCACCGGACTATTCAATGATGGTTTATTCTGCAATTTATTACTATCCTGTAAGTAATTCTACAGCTTCTGAGCTATTTGTTATCCCTTTAGACGATGCAAAAACAAATATGGAGAAAATTCAAACTGCTAATATTGTAAACAAAATTAAGGAACCTATACTTTCTACGGATAATACAATAGATAATGTGGGAACTTTTAGAACGCTTACTCCTGTTGATTTTTCTGCTGATGGCAGTAAAATTTTAGTTAAAGAAAAAATAGGAAATAAATCTGATGGTATATGGCAAACTAATGCCTGGGTTTATGATTTTACAAATAAAACCTCTTATAATCTTCTCGAAGTTAGAGATGCAATTATTTATTATTGGAAAGAAAAAGAGGGCTTAAATCTTGATGACAAACGCTGGGATATATATCCGTTAGGATTTGATTTAAATGAACCTGAAAGAGTAATTGTTAACGCTCTTGCCTATACAGGCAATTCTCCAGTTAATCTTGGTACCTGGAGTATTAACTTTAAGGGAGAGCAATCACGACTTATTTCATTTGATAATTCTTCTGTAAAAATAAGTATGAATGGGCTGAAAATAGTTCAAGACGGTTTTGTTCCTAAAACAATTTCAGAAGCGGAAGAAGAGCAAATGAAAAAAAATGAAAAACTTCAAGCTAAAGAAAAAGAAAAATCTGAAAAAGCTGAAATCAAAGCAATTGATAGTGCAGAAAAGCAAAGAATGAAAGAACTAAATTCCGAATATAAGCAAGAAAGAAATGATTATAGAACTAAACAGAAAATAAACGGAACTACTTCTTTTAATGATGTGGCTGATAAGTATATAGAAGTTAAAGCAAAACAGGACGAAAAGGCACAAAAATTACTTGAAAAGAAAAAACAAAAAGAATTAAAACGCTTAGAAAAATTGAAGAAAAAGGAAGAAAAAAATAAAAACTAATCAGTAGTAACTAATAATAACTTTTCTTTGTGAGTAAGTTTTTTAAGCCTATTTTCTTCTTTCATAGCCTCTGACTTAGTTTCAAACTCTTTTGTGTATACTATTTTTAAAGGTTTATTAGCACGTGTGTATTTTGCTCCTTTTCCTTCTAAATGAGCCTTGAAACGTTTTTCTACATCATCAGTGTATCCGCAGTACAACGTGTCTTTTTCTGTCAGAAGCATGTAAACATAGTATTTCTTTTCCATATGGTTATTAAAATCAAAAAAGACGGTTTTGTTAACCGCCTTTTAGAGTATATTTTGTCTTTAGCATATAAAACTGCTTGAGCCTCCGCTACAGGAAGATGCACCACCTCCACAGTCAGAAGAAAATGAGGCTGAACCTGAGCAATCGCTGCTACCTAATGTTGAAACAGCAGATGAAAAGTTACTTAAAAATCCGCTTGATGATGAAGTTTCAGTGTAGCCTGCAGAATATTGTGAATAATCAACTGCGAACGGATTACTTGATGTAAATACATCATATACGTTTGTTGAAAAAATGCTTTTGCCTGCCATTGCTAATGAACCAGCAGTTTCAACAGATTCAACAGGTTTATGAGTATTAATTTGATTTGCTCTCGGTTGTGAAGATTTAGAAGAAATGTTATTCATCTCAAGCTCCTATTATTAATCTCGTGTCTTACATTTATATAAAAAAAAATAAAAACTTCCGATTTCAGCATGCTTTTGTTTTGTTACAAACGTTAACAAATGTCAATTATTCGAATAGTAATCTAATCTCATCCGCATGGTGTACTAATATATAAATCCTGTGATTGATGTGTATTTATCATAATGAATGTAATGTAATAGTGTAAGAAGATTGGGGAATTATGTTAAAGAGATTAATACTAATACTTACATTAATAATTACATTTACGGCAAATACAGTTGAGGCTGCTTCAAACTTCCTTAACTCGGTATTGCTTGAAAAAAATGAAGACGGCTATAACATTGTATTAAGAGCTGATAATACTGCAAAGGTTAAAAAATCATCTCAATCAACAGATAAAATTACATTAACTATCGACGGTATTACCACATCAAATAGTTTTAATACAATGTACAAAGACACATCGGATATAAATAATATTATAGTTGAAAATGCAGACAGCAATACTTTGAAAATATATATTCAAGCTCCTGATATTGCAAAGGCTAATATAATATTTGATACTCCAAATTCAGCACCTATTCCTGTTGGCGACACGTTTGCGAGAGAAAAAATAACCTGGAGTATTATATCAATAGCACTTATGTTTATGGTTATGCGTTCTGCCAAGAATATTAATACAGGTAATCCGCTCTACGATTTGCACCAAAAGGTCGTAAGAGAACGTGAAATGGAAATGTACAAGAATTTCAAAGCAGAATTGAAACACAAACCAAGTATTAATTATACTAAGAATAATCGTTCTTACACAACAAATGTTGTAAGACGAAATGAAACAATAAGGGATACTCTTAAAAATTCAAAACAATTAACACGTATTTAATTATTAACTGACCATAAATTGGTCAGTTAATTTTTTTTATTTATTTGAGTAATACTGTTCAATTATAGATTCAATTTTTTTAGATGAAGTTCCGTCACCGTAAGGATTTAACGCAGTTAATCTTGTTTCATCCAATGATTTTGACAAAATCTTTTCTGAATGCGAAACAATTTTTTCATAATCCGCACCTACAAGGATAGAAACACCTGCATCAATACCTTCTTGACGCTCTGTTTCATATCTCATAACAAGAGTAGGGCAGCCGAAAGACGGTGCTTCTTCTTGTATACCGCCTGAATCTGTTAAAATCAACTTAGCATTTTTCATCAGATAAACAAGATATGGATAGTCTAAAGGTCTTAATAATTTAATATTTTTATATTTAGCAAGACGTGTATAAATCTTGT
>JBKUMA010000153.1:0-4529 GCA_046955055.1 Candidatus Gastranaerophilaceae bacterium | reverse complement strand
AAAATATAATTATAAATACGTACTTAAAAAAAGTTTTCATAATAATCACACCCCATAATTCTATTTATAAAAATTATAGCAGAAAACTTTTAGAAATAAAAATGTATATTAAAAAATGCAAATATACTCTTGTCTGATGAAATAACTTTACAGACCTTTTATGATAGAAAAACATTAAAAGAAAGGAGTATAAATGCACACACCATCATCAAAATTACCGAATTTGACGGTTAAAACAGAAGAATTTATTGACATGATAGAAAAAAGAGGAGGAGAGCCTTTATATAAACTAACTCCTGAACAAGCAAGAGAATTTCTTGTTAACCTTCAAAAAGAAACACATAAAGAAATTGACGCAGATATTCAGGATATTCAAATTCCGGATATTGAAACAAATGAAATAAATGTAAGAATAGTCAGACCAAAAGATATTAAAGATCCATTACCTGCAATTTTATACATACATGGCGGAGGATGGGTTATCGGAGACAAAGATACATTTGATATGTTAATAAAGACACTTGCAGTATGTACAAAATCAGTGATTGTATTCCCTGAGTATTCACGCTCTCCTGAAGCCAAATACCCTAAAGCTTTAAAAGAAATTTACACTGTACTTGAATATATGGCAGATAAATCAAAAGAATTAAATATTAATCCTGACAAAATCGCTATAGCAGGAGACAGTGCAGGCGGTAATATGGCAACTGCAACAGTATTGAAAGCATTAAAGAATAACGGACCCAAAATCGTATTTGAAGCATTATTTTATCCTGTAACTAACGCTGATATGGATACCCAATCTTATGAGAATTTTAAAGACGGTCCCTGGTTGACAAAAAAAGCAATGGAATGGTTTTTTGACTCATATTTAGGCGAAGACAAGAAAAAAAGAGATGACATTTACGTTTCACCTTTAAAAGCTGACATAGAAGATTTAGAGAATATGCCTCCTACATTGATTATTACTGCTGAAAATGATGTACTCAGAGATGAAGGTGAAGCTTATGCCAGAAAACTTGATGAAGCAGGAGTCGAAGTTTCCAATATAAGGATTAACGGAACTCACCACGACTTTTTCTTACTGAATGCACTCTACGATACAATGCCTGTTAAATCAGCATTTGTACTTGCCTGCAATGAATTACATAATGCACTTTATAATTAACAAACAAAAATGCCGCTTATCTAAGCGGCATTTTTTTATTCTATATTTGATGAAGGTGGTCCATCTGGATTTATCTTCTTTTTCCAGGCTCTTTCAATTCTTTTTTTATAAAGTTCAAGTTTATGTTCATTAAATTGGTTTCTAAATTTTCTTGTATGTAAAACTCTCCAGGAAGCCCTTATTTTTTCCGGAGTATCAATAGGCAGCTCCAAGTTTTGTATATCTGCATATTCTCCGTAGTGACTAATAGGTTTAATTCCTTTTCTGTTCATTTTTTCTCCTTATTAATCCACATTTACATCTTTTTCTACAATAGGAGGAATAGGAGAAGTAACTATTGTCTTTAAAAACTCATCGTTATTTTCTTTAACCTTGTTTCCTATTTGAGTAATTTCAGCATCAGATATGAAGAAAAATCTTTCTGCATAGCGTAAAACCATCATTCCTTTATCAGGATGCTTTTCATATTTATAAACATTATATTCAAAGAAATTTCTTCCGTTTACAGCACCATTTTCTAAATAACTTAAAGCAGCTTTATTTTGTTTTTTATTTTCAATAAACTTTAACAAAACATCATTTTCTTTGCCTTCAACTTTTTTATCCTCTGCATTAGCAAATTTCAAAGGTGCAGTAACATCTGGGTAATAATAGATACCAACCATTTTGGTCCAATCGTTTTTATTTTCGTTTTTCAAAAAATACTCATTTTCATAACCCTTATGAGATTCGTTCATAAAACTATTTTTTAAAACAAATACATTATTATTAAAATGAATTTCTTCTGCTTTAGCCGATTGAGCAAATAAAAACAATGAAATAAATAATGCGGAAAAAGCTAATAAAGTTAATTTATACATAATTATTCTCCTAACCTATTACATTTAATCACGATTAAGAAAATAAAAAATTAAACAATCGGGCAGATTTTATTTTTATACATTAAAAAGGCTTCAAATAAATGAAGCCTTTTAAAAAATTAAACATTATATATTAAAAATTTATTAATAAGCTGATGAATAATTTCTTCTGTTTCCGCCATTGTTTCTAGCTTTTCTTGCTTGACGGCAAACAGGGCATCTTTTCGGTTCTGAAAATCCTCTTGATTGGTAGAATTCTTGCTCATCCGCTTTAAAAGTGAATGATTGACCGCAGTCTGCACATTGGATTTCATAATCCGTAAAGTTTTCGTTTGACATTTGTTTTTTCCTTTATTTTTGTAACCCTAACACTATGCACTAAATAAAAATTAAAAACAAGTGCCAACAAGCATTATTTGTAAAATCTTAATATTTACAAACTATCATTTATCATTGTAAAGTCTTTACCGCCAATAGCTTTGTATATATTAACCGTAGCAATCTCATAATTTATTTTGTTTGATACATCAGACTTTTCTTCTAATAATAGTGCTTCCAATGCTTTCATATTATCGAGTTTTGATTTTGCACCTATTTCATATTTTCTGTTTGACAATTTATACTGTTCCTTTGCCAAATCGTATCGTTTGCGGCTTTGTTCGTAATTCAACTTATGCGTTTGTGCCGTACTCATTGAATTATTAACTTCTTGTATTGATGTAAGAATAGTTTTTTCATAAATCTGTTGAGCCTTTTCATATTCTAGTTTTTTATATCTAAAATGAGCCATTTTAGCACCGCCAGTAAATAAATCAAGCGACGGCATAAAACCGATATTTGATTTAAAAGTATGATTGCCGAAAATATTTGTTAACTGATATGCGTTAAAACCTGCTTGACCATAGATTAAAAATTTAGGCAAAAAGTCACGTCTTGCGACTTTTACGTCTATACCTATCTTTTGAATGTAGTCTTCCGTCTTTAATAAGTCCGGACGGAATTGAATAACTTCTGCACTCATACTATCTGGAATTTCAATCAAAGTGAGTTTATCATAATTGCATCTTGGTAAACTGCTTTTGTCAATTTCTCTTTCTCCAATAAGGACATTTAATTCTCTTCCGACAATATCCTGACTATCATTATAAATATTTAACTGCTCTTTAAATGTTGTTAGAAGCTGTCTTTCAGCAAGCAATTCAGTAATAGGAGCAAGCCCGTTATTGTATTTTATTTCAGTCAATCTGACTATTTCTGATTGAAGATTTACCAGTTTCTTTTGATTTAGTATTAATTTATCAAGTTTAACAAAATTAAAATAATTCGCTGCAATAGCAGATGTTAAAGCAATATATGTTGCCCTTTCATCCTGTTTAATCATTTCAACCTGCTTTTTAACAGCCTTTGTCTTAAGATAATTTTCACCCCATATGTCAAGTTCATAGGTCATCGTTAAAGGAAGCATAAAGTTGCTTTGCTTGTAATCATTAACAATAATGTCACCTAATTTAACATCAGAAGATTGCAAATCTCTGAACATATTCCCCTGAATACCAAAATGAGGGAGCTGTTGTGCAAAAGATTCTTTAACAACCTGGTTAGCCTGTTTCACATTAAGACTAGCTATCTTTAAATCATGATTGTTTTTATAAGCTTTCACCATATATTCAGTCAAAGCTTCGTCATTATATTTCTGCCACCAATCTAAGTTTAAGTATTCTAATTTGTAATCAGGAGTTTCTTTTTTAGTCTTTGCATAAACGCCAGAAACATTGCATAGCAAAAGACACAGGGTTAGTATTAATATATTTATTTTTTTCATGCTTCACTTTTTCCTTCTTTGTGTTATCATAATAACACAAAGAAAAATCATGGACAAGAAAGATTTATTAAAAAGCCGAATTGGGATGAAACTGGTACGTGTAGGTAAAATGACACGTGCAATTGCAACACAAAGATTTACTAAAGAAAATTACCCGCTTACACCGGAACAATTTACGGTTTTAACTGCTATCATCGACCATGACGGACTTTATCAAAGACAGATTAGTGCTTTGACTTTGAAAGACAGACCAAACATTACAAGAATAGTTAATATTCTTGAGGGGATGGAGTTTGTAACAAGAACTTCTGATGTTAATAAACGCAAAATCTTTAAAATAAACATTACAGAAAAAGGCAAACAAGCTCATGAACAAGCATTGCCGACAGTACTAGAATTATGGCAGGAAAGTGTTGAAGGTGTCACAGATGAAGAACTCCAAAGCTGTCTAAAAGTTTTAAATAAAATTAAATTAAATTTAGAAGAAAAATTGAACATACAAATATAGAGGTAGATATGGAAGAAAACACCCCAAAGAAGAAATTAAATAAAGAAGAATTAGAAGAAAAAGCAAAAGAGGTTTTGAAAGAAAGAAAAGCCAGAGCAAAAAAGAAACGCCCTGAATATAAGAAAAAAAGAGTTGTTGTTCCTATAATAACAGCTGCAATACTATTGTTGA
>JBKUMA010000152.1:0-4534 GCA_046955055.1 Candidatus Gastranaerophilaceae bacterium | reverse complement strand
CCCGAAGTGCATCTTATCTTGAATTTTGTACCTAAAATTGTTATTACCTTATGTTTGATATCATTTTTATATTCATTTTTTATTGAAAAAATAGTCTTTAGTAAATTTTTATCATTCATTGCAACTTCTTCTACGCCATAATTACCAAGCTCCCATATGTAATTATATTCCCAGCCTTCTGACATTAACCAGGCTGCAATAGTTCCACTTGTTCTTCCTCCTATAAAATATTTACATTTAGACAATATATAAACAGACTGAAAATATTCTTTTGCAAGATTATAATTATGATTTTCCCTATTTACAGTAATATCTGTAAGATATTTATTTTCGGTATCAGAATATCTATACTGATTATTATCTACTAATATATTTCCGAATTCCCGCTTAAACATATCATAGATTTTTTTATCTTCGGTAGCTAAATAGATTTTTTTGTAATTATGTTTTTGATATAATTCTTTTGCCTTTTTCAAAACATCCTCAGGATTTGGTTGAATAGGATGCCATTGAGGTTTCAATGATAAATAATCAGTACCTCTGCATAAAATTCCTAAAACACTTTTTTCATCACCCAAAAGATTTTTATAACTATCTTCAAGATATCTCATAGTTTGGGGATTAATTCTAAAATATTTTTTATAATTATTCTTTAATTTAATTATTTGCACATCTTCACTTTCACCTTCAACAGGCAAATGATAAGGAAATAAAGCATAGTCATAATCAGGTATCAAAACATTATCACTAATAATAACATCAGCATCAGAAGGAATATCTTCAAGTCTTATATTAAATGGCTGTTCAAAAAAATAATCCCATGTATTATCCTGAAAAGTACGATTATCCTTAAAGTACTGATTTTGATAATGTTTCAAATCTACAACAGGAATATACCCTTGTTCCAGTGCGTATAATATATGAGCTATAGTATTCTTTAATATTGCAAATAAACCACAAGTTTTATGAGATACTGCAATTATATAATATTTTTGATTATTCAACTTTATCTTCCTCCTGAGTACTCATAATCATATTTCTGAATGCTGATAAACTATCCTTAGAAAATACGATATAAATGGTATCATCAGTGACTTTTATAAAATCCTTAGATGGATATGCTTTTAAGTCATTTAAGTCTTCATTTTTTATTTGAGATATATCTTCATCATTTAAATTATTAAGTAATATTTTATTTTGATTATTTTGCACTTCATCAATAAAATATTTTGGTTCTTTAATAATAAATTCAGGTTCCCAAAATTCGAATACCAATAATGCATTCCATTCAGGTGTAAAAGTATGCGAGCCTAGAGCCACTTCACGCCCCCCCCCCCGAAAATTTGCCAGGAATATACATCGGTCTTATTGGTTGAGGATAACCGATTTGGATTATTTTATACAACTTGCCGAATTGATAATTCGGATTTGTTTCCAATATCTCAAGCATTCTGTTTGTACGCATTTGTTCTGCTTCAAATCCAAGTTTAAAAGATTTTACACAAACGTAATTTGACAATAGGCTTAACCATATTATAACTATGGAAAAAACATAAGCGACATTTTTAAATAGATTAAATCTAACATATTTAAATAAGATTAATACCATCAAAACTCTGAAAAACATCAAACCGTAAAAATCGATACGAACAGACTGGAACATATCAATAACAGCCAGAACTGCAGCAGTTTTAGTTGCCCATAAAACTAAAAATAATGATATTAACGAAAACAACAATTTTTTAATTTTAATCTTTAAATCGGATTGATCTGAAATTATATGATAGAAAATAACAATCAAAGCTATAATCATTAATACAAGAAAATAAGATGTTATAGATTGCGGCATACAGATAAATCTGTAATGATAACATTGATATACACAAGCTTTTATAGATGGTAACAAGTTATGTATAATGTCAGTTATTGAAGCATTTTTGATGTTTACAATATCTAAAAGGAAACCTTTTGCTCCCATTATAAAAAGAATAAATTTATAAAGAGCAAGTGAAATCAAAATATTTATAAATGAAAATTTAAACAAATTCATTTTTTGTAAAAATGCTTCTTTTGTTCCATTCCAATCAAAACTTTCTATTAAGACTCTGCCAAGAAATATTACAAATATATTGACTATGACTGATGGGTAAATTCCTAAAGCAAATACTAAACAAAAAATTGATACAAGATTAAATAATATATTTTGATATAATTTTTCTCCGTTAGATTTTAATGCAAAAATCAAGCCTAAAATAACAAATAACGGAGCAGTTAAATTTTCTACAGAATGATATGCAAACCATAACCAAACATTAGTAAAAGGTGTACAAGTTAAAAGTAAACACAGAATAACTCTCTGCCTTAAATTTTGCGGGGCTTTCCAATATGACATTAATGCAACAGATGCTAAAGAAAAACCCGCAAATGCTAATAAATTATTTAATATAGGAAGTACTTGTCCCTTTAACAATAACATCTTGATTGCAACAGCACTGTATCGACCGTTATAAAAAAACGAATCCCAGCCCAGACCATATCTGATTGCAAGCCAATCATGATTTCCCCACAAAAAATTTATGGTATGAAAAAGAAACACAAAATTAACAGCAATAAAAACAATCCAGAAATTCTTCTTATATAATTCAGGGATTTTTTTATATTTCTCTGACAAAAATAACATCCAGTCAGTATCTAAAAAACTTCTAAATTTATCAAAAATCTCTGATTTTAACATTTTTATTCCTTTACAATTTTGGTACGAATTAATGCCCAATATTTTAATAAAATATAATTACAAATTGCAGTTATACCTAAAGCAGCAATCTGAGAAATATACACGTTTAAATTTAATCGAACAAAAAACTCTAACAACACAACATTGATACAATAGCCCACAAACCACGTTACACAACACTTTAAATATTCTTTTAAATAATTACCATTTGATTTAAAAACAAAATTCTTTTGTGTAAAAAATGAAATGAATGAAGTTATAATCCATTGTGCAGCCAAACAAATTTGATGATTTTCTTCACCAAACATAAGAACAAGCAAACAAAAAACAATATACGCAACAAGAGTATTAAAGCCTCCAATAATAAGAAATCTAAATTGATCAGGCAATTTGAACCACTTGATTTTACATATTTTTATTATACTTTGCATGCCTCAGCCTCTTTTTCAAGATTATATTGTTCTCTCAATTTCAACAAATAATCCATAGCTTCTTCTATTTCGCATCTGCATTTTTTATCAGGATTTACGTAATATGAATACATAATATATGTGATATAGAATATTTCTTCTAAAGTTCTTGTATTCGTTCTTCTATCACATTTTTGCCTGTCGTGTGTAAGTCCCCAACCTGCATAAAAAGGCATTCCAAACACATGAACCTCTTTACTGCACATCAAAGCTTCAAAGCCAAATTGTGTTGTGCAGACATAAACCTTATCACAATATTTGATTAGTGAAATAGGGTTGATAGGTTCTGTCATTGTATAAATATTATCCTGAGCCTTTAACCCTTTATAATATCCTCCGGCACCAGCCATTGTATCTGGGTGGGTTTTTACGATAATATCAGCGTCAGGATTTTCTTTTATTGCACACTCAAGCATACTTTTAAAAGTATTATCATTTGCTAATCCCTTAACAATACTCATATCTCCATAAGATTGATCAACAACTAAAACCTTCTTTACCCCTTTTCTTCCTATTTCCGGAGTAATAATCGGCTGATGATTGTATTTTGTAAGATGAGTTTCTACAATTTTATTAATGCATTTACGAGCACGTTCTTTTTGTTCTTCAGTAATAACTAAAGATTTATCATTCAACAAATATTCCAAATAACTCTGTCTTGTCGCATCATAATACGGATTTTTAGATTCAATAGTAAATGAAACTCCGTTTAAATATTGAGGTTTCTCATTTTTATTAACCCAGGTATTAATACTTTTAAGAAAACCGTCTTCTATAATAAAAAATGGTTTCTTCAATAAGTTTGCAGTTTTTGCGGTCAAATATTGTGCATCATAAAATTGTGTTCCCCATAAGAAGAAATAATCAGCTTCTGTACGACGAACATCATAAACAGATAAAAATTTCAGATTGTCAAAAATAAAATTCATATTTTTCCAATCCAATATTGAACAAACAGCAGTTTTCAAAGAAGTAGTATCTATGTTATGATTTAAAAAGCTGTTATAATTAAGATTATCTTCCACCAACTTATAGAATAACTCTTTTTTAAGGTCATTATTTTCTTCTTCTAAAGATGTCAATTTTTTATCAATATCACCTAATCTGTTTTTTATTGCTTCTAAATCTTTGTTCTTATAATCCAGAGCAAATTTTAAACCCAAAATGTTTATTATTTTTTTATCCTTTGCTTTTAATATTGAAAAAATTCTTTGAGAAGGTTTGCAGCAAGCGGATGAAAATTTATAATACTTTTTACATTTCAAAAATTTTATAATATCGCTATTATCATTATCCAGATTAAATTTTTTAACTAAATTATGTGCATATC
>JBKUMA010000151.1:0-4541 GCA_046955055.1 Candidatus Gastranaerophilaceae bacterium | reverse complement strand
ACATTAATTATATTAAAGGAGTATGAATATGAAAAGAGATATTAAGAATACCCGTAACTTCGGGGGGGGGGCGAATATTTAAGCTCCTATAGTCATTCTGAGGGCTTTAGCCCGTCAGAATCCAGCTTATGTATAAATCCACAGGCTGGATTGCCACATCGCTTAGCTCCACCTGCATTTACTCTTTCAGAAGTATTAATCACTCTTGGTATAATTGGTATTGTTGCAGCTTTGACACTGCCGTCTTTTATAACTAAGTATAAAAGACATGAACTTGAAAACCGATTTAAAAGAACATCGTCTTTAATTGAAACTGCATTAAGAAATACAGTGAATGAATTTAGCCTTGATGATTGTGCTTATTATCCGAAAAATACTATTTATTGCCATGACGTTGTTTCTGATGATACGCGTATTGATAGTAATAACCATTTTTTTAAGCAGTTTAATACAGTTACTGGATCTCCTAGAGTTGGAAATATAACTTTATATCGATTTAATGGTGCTATAGATAATAGTGGCTATGTGTCGATAATGAATCCTTATTCAACTGGTTATCCAAACTGGGTTGGTTATGTATTAACGGATGGAACTTTTGTTTCTCCGATAAGATTTCAAACCCATGGTAATCATGATGGTCTAAAAGTTGTATTTGATACTAATGGACCTTTCAAAGGCCCAAATCGTTATGGATATGATGTATTTATATACGATAGCGGCTACTGGAATGCAAGTGATTGTGGCGGAAATTATGATTACGGTTGTTATAAATATGCACAGGCTGATGAAAACCCCGAAGATAAAGCTAAAGGCTATTGGGACAGTCTTGAATTTTAAATAAGAATAGAACAAAAAAAAGACCTCTTTTAAAGAGGTCTTTTTTTTATTTAAATTGTTTTAAAAATCTTTCATCGTTATTGAAGAAAAGTCGTATATCATCTATTGCATATTTTAACATTGCAAGTCTTTCAACACCCATACCAAATGCAAAGCCTGAATATACATCAGGGTCAATACCAACATTTTTCAATACGTTAGGGTCAACCATTCCTGCTCCTAAGATTTCTAACCAACCGGTACCTGAACAAATTCTACATCCTTTGCCTTCGCACATAATACATTGAACATCAATTTCTGCAGAAGGTTCTGTAAATGGGAAGAAGCTGTTTCTAAAACGTGTAGGACGGCTTTCTCCAAAATAAATTCTGATAAATTCATTCAATACACCTTTCAAATCTCCGAAAGTTATGTCTTTATCTACATACAAACCTTCGATTTGGTGGAAGAAATTATTTTTTCTTGCATTAATATTTTCGTTTCTATAAACCCTTCCAGGAGCAATAACTCTTATAGGAGGGTTTTTGCCTTCCATAGCGTGGATTTGTGCACCTGATGTTTGACTTCTTAATACAACATTTTCTGCAATTTCAGTAAAGAAAGTATCTTGAACATCTCTTGCAGGGTGGTTTTTAGGTACATTTAATGCGTCAAAGTTATAATATTCTGTTTCAACTTCCGGTGAATGCTCGGAAGGGACTACAGAAAATCCAAGACTTTGGAAAATTGAAACAATTTCATTTGTAGTTGATGTTAAAGGATGAACTTTACCTTGAGGTGTAAATTTGCCTGGAAGAGTTACATCAATTCTTTCTTTTAAAAGTTTTTCGTTTAACTCTTTTCTATAGAACTCTTCGTGTTTTTCTTTAAGAGCTGTTTCAAGGTTTTTAGTTATTTCGTTTGCAAGAGCACCTACTATTCTTTTATCTTCATCAGATAGGTTTTTAAGGTTTTTCTTAATCTCATTGAATTCACCTTTTCTACTCAAATATTTTGCTCTGATTTCTTCAATATCAGTAATAGAACTTGCTTTGGATAAGTCTTCAGTTGCATTTGCATATATTTTTTCTAATTGTTCTTTCATTTTTTTTATCCTTATAATCTTATACCAGTTCGTTATACTTTTTTTCATGTCCAATTGTTGTTATCGGACCGTGTCCCGGATAAACTGTTATATTCTCATTTAGTTTAAACAATTTATTTTTAATACTATATGATAGTTTTTCAAAACTTCCGCCGAACAAATCAGTTCTTCCTACACTTTCTCGGAATAAAGTATCTCCAGAAAATAATTTGTCGTCAATAAGATAACATACACCGCCTTCTGTGTGTCCCGGGGTGTGAATTACTTTTATTTGCATATTTCCGACAGGTATCGTGTCATTATCTTTTATAAACATTTCATATTTCGGAATTTCACTTTCAGGAATTCCAAAAAGTCTTGTGAATTCATTCACATTATCAGAGATAGCAAGGTCATCTTTGTGTATAACTGCTTTAGTATTAAGAGCAGTTTTTAGAGAATTTACTCCCATAACATGATCAAAATGACCATGTGTTAATAGGATATATTCAACTTTTGCTCCCAATTCTTTTACAGTTTTTATTATGTTATCATAAAGAGCTGTTGCATCAATTAAAACTGCTTTCTTTGTTTTTTCGTCCATAACAAGGTAGACGTTATTTTCAAGCTGACCTAGTACAAATTGTTTTATTATCATTTTAAACTCTCACAATTTCAAAAATTTGTTTGCAGGTATTAAACAAATCTTCCGCTTTATCCAGAGGAATCATGTTTGGTCCGTCACAAAGTGCTTTATCAGGT
Source organism: Candidatus Gastranaerophilaceae bacterium (assembly GCA_046955055.1). GTDB lineage: Bacteria > Cyanobacteriota > Vampirovibrionia > Gastranaerophilales > Gastranaerophilaceae > JBKUMA01. The sequence goes on along the minus strand of JBKUMA010000151.1, from coordinate 1,879 downwards.
TCAGGGTGAACTTCAAAGAACAGAACATTAGCACCTGCAGCCATTGCAGCTTTTGCAAGTACCGGTACAAATCTTCTGTCACCGCCTGAGCAGTTACCTTGAGCACCCGGAAGCTGTACACTATGGGTGGCATCAAAGACAACAGGGTAACCGAATGATTGCATAATAGGAATTCCTCTGAAATCAACAACAAGATTGTTGTACCCGAAAGAAGAACCTCTATCTGTCAACAAAATATTTGTATTTCCGCTGTCTTCAACTTTTTTTACAAGCGGTCCCATCTGTTCAGGAGCCAAAAATTGTCCTTTTTTAATATTAACAATCTTCCCTGTTTTAGCTGCAGCTATTAACAAATCAGTTTGTCTGCATAAAAATGCAGGTATTTGAATAATATCAGCAACTTCAGCAGCAATTGCGGCTTGATCTGGTGTATGAATATCTGTAACGATAGGTAAGTTGTATTTACTCTTAATTTGGGCAAGCATTTCAAGACCTTTTTCAAGTCCAGGTCCTCTAAATGAGTTTATAGAAGAGCGATTTGCCTTGTCAAAAGAAGATTTAAACACAAAATTAATATCAAGCTTTTGAGTTATTTCTTTTAATTTTTTTGCGGTTATATCAAGAACTTCTTGACTTTCTATAGCACAGGGACCCGCTAAGATTGTTAATTTATCCCCGCCTATTTCAAAATTATTTAGTTTTATTTTTTTCATTTCCATCATAACCAGATTATAAGTAAAATATGTTATAAATGCAAATAAGATTTATGTTTATAGTAAAATTTTATAGGAATTAAATATGGAGTTGGGATGTTAAATATTGTTCAATTTTTAAAGTGTATAAAAAAGAACGAAAATTTTATACCTATTGTTCTGCTTTTTGTATTTTTCATAATAAATTGTTTTATTTATTGGACAAGTATAATACAGTTATTATATGATGTGGGACGTGAGTTTATTATACCTCAGGCAATACTTGACGGAAAAGTTTTATATAAGGATATATTAAATATTTACGGACCGCTTGCGTTTATAATCAATGCGTTTGCATTTAAATTCTTTGGTGCAAGTTTTCAGACATTAAATGCAATGGGTGCATTATCAGGGCTTATTTTTGTGTTTTCTTGTTATTTTTTATCAAAAGAATTTTTGAGCAGAAAACTTTCTTTTCTTTTGGCACTGTTGATTTGTACTTGTATTTTTAATTCTACTCTATTTAATTTTTTGACTTCATATTCTTATAATACGGTTTATGGTTTAACTTCTTATACTTTATCAAGTCTTTTTATAATTAGGTATTTAAAGTACGGTAATTTAAAAGATATATTGATTGCATCTTGTGCAGCTGGATTCTGTATTTCTAATAAAATAGAGTATTATTGGATACCTCTTATACTTGCTTTGTCTGCTTTATATTTAAGGCCTTTAAACTTGAAGGATTTATTAAAAACTGTAATTGCATTTTTAATTTTTCCTATATTTAGTTTGTTTTTCTTGTTTTATCAGGGATTAAATTTTGCAGATTTGTTGAATGCACTACATGTAATAAAAGCATCAACATTTGTGGAACCGATGTTATACTTTCATAAATTAATAGGAATTTATCCTGACAAAGACCAAATTTTATCAGGAATTCAGCCATTTTGTTTTTTGTTAATAATCTTATCGATTTCTTATATTGGGTTTAAACATACAGTCAACAAAAAATTTTTGAGAGTGCTGATAATTCTTTTTATTTTTGGCTTGATGCTTTTTCATAATTATTGGCTGCCTAAAATTTTTGGATATTTACCTATCATTTTCACACTTATTACTTTAATTCATTTTAAAATAATTGTGAAAGATAAGGCTCTTTTGGCTTTGTGTATAATTGTAATAGG
>JBKUMA010000150.1:0-4593 GCA_046955055.1 Candidatus Gastranaerophilaceae bacterium | reverse complement strand
TCCTAAAACAGAAGCAGGTTTCTTACAAACAGAAGATGAAATCTCAGCAGGTTTCTCTACTATTGGCGGTATCTTGGCTGGTAAAAGAGCTTTCACAGCTACAGCTGGTCCTGGTAACGTAATCATGCAAGACGCTCAATCAATGGCAGAAATGATGAGAATACCTTTCGTTTGTGCTGTTATGCAAAGAGGCGGTCCTTCAACTGCAACAGTTATTTACGCTCAACAAGAAACTAGATTAACTTGTTACGGCGGTAACGGTGAAGGTTTCAGAGTAGTTTACTCAACAGCAGGCCACCAAGATTTATATGACTACATGATTAAAGCTTTCAACACAGCTTGGAAATATCGTTTCCCAACTTATGTATTGGCTGACGGTTACCAAGGTAAAATGAGAGAACCTGTTACACTTTATGATCCAGCATCTCGCGGTATCTCTATGGTTCCTACAGAAACTGCTTTATTAGGTGAAGGTAAAATCGGTGTTGACAGAAAATCTGTTCACATGAGAAATACATACAACATGGAAGAAGAATTGATGGAAGTTCTTGATGAATACCAAGTTGAATATGATAAAATGGCAGAAGAAATTGCTGAATACAAAGAATATAAAGCTGATGATGCAGAAATTCTTATCATCGCTCACGGTATCGTTGCTCGTTCAGCTATAACAGCTATTGATGAATTAAGAGCTAAAGGTATCAAAGCAGGCTTATTCAGACCGATTACAATCAGACCTCTTGCTGTAAAACCTCTTAGAGATGCAGTTTCTAGAGCTAAACAAGTTCTATTTACTGAATCTGCTAACGGACAATTAGCACAAATGGTTCTTGAAAAACTTTACGGCTTACAAACACCTTATTCAACATTATTCAAAATGGGTGTTGGTGTTACCGGTGACGACTTAGTTAAAAAAGTTGAATCAATGGTTAAAGAACCTGCAACTGTATAGTTAAAACGAATTAAGATAAAACAAATTAAAATAATATAAAAGGAGAAATAATTATGGCAGAGGTATTAACATTACCACCAAGTCTACCAAACGCACAAAATGCAGAAGTTGGCGCTAGCAAATTCTGCCCGGGCTGTGGTCATGGTATGATTTTGAAATCATTAGCATTTGCTATTGATGATTTAAATTTAAAAGAAAAAGCCGTTTTCGGTTGTGATATCGGATGTTCATTACTTTCTTGGAATTATATGGACGTTGATACAGTTCAAACACACCACGGACGTACAACTCCTGTAATTTACGGTGTAACAAGAGCTAACCCAGAAGCAGTTGGTATTGCTTATATGGGTGACGGCGGCGGTTTAGCTATCGGTTCTCAACACTTGGTTAACGCAGCTGTTCGTGGCGAAAAAATGCTTATTTTATTAGCTAACAACACTAACTACGGTATGACAGGCGGACAAATGTCACCAACAACAATGCCTGGTCAACGTACAGAAACAACACCTTACGGTCGTGACTGCTCAGTTACAGGTAAACCTGCTAAAGGTGCTGAAATGGTTGCAGCTATCGCTGATCCTGAAAAATCTTACGTTGCACGTGCTTCAGTTTCTAACTTAAGATCTTTAAGAAAAACATTAACTAAAGCTCTTAAAAACGTTGAAATGGGAGGCTTCTCTTTCGTTGAAGTTCTTTCATTATGTCCGTTAAACTGGAGAACTAATAACGTAGATACTTGGGGCAGATTAAAAACTATGGAAGAATTCTTCGAAGTTAAAGAATTTGTTTCAAGAGAAGGTCTATAAGAACTAAGTTACATTAAATTTACAAAGAAAGGTAATAAAATGGCTAGAACAAAAATGGTATTAGCAGGAGAAGGCGGTCAAGGCGTTCAATCCGTTGCTAAAATCCTTGTTGAAGCAGGCTATGAAGCAGGCAAACAAGTATTATATATTCCAAACTTCGGCGTTGAACAACGCGGCGGTGTTTCTATCGCTTTCTGTCAAATCGCTGACGAAATTATCGGTGAACCTCGTTTTTCTAAAGGTGACATCATAATCATGCTTTCTGACAGAGCAATCGACAGATGCGAATGCTACGTTGATGAAAATGCTACTGTTGTTTATGACACATCAGTATGTACAAAAGCACCGACTTGCAAATGCAAAAGAGTAATTGGTATTGATGCAAATAAAATAGCTAACGAAGATCCTTCATTGGGTGCTCGTGTATTTAACATCATCATATTAGGTGTATTGTTGGCAGCAACAAATGTACTTGATCTTGAAGATATTAAAAATGCAATGGAACTTGCATTAAAGAAAAAATTCGATGCAAAACCTGAATTGAGAACTAAAAACCATAAAGCTCTTGAAGTTGGTATGGAATTAGTTAAAGAAAAGGCAGGTGTATAATGACAGAACTTAAATATAACGGTTATAAAATTGCAGACGTTGCAAAAGGCAAAGCTGATTATTATGTATATACAGACCTTTGCAAAGGATGCGGTCTATGCATAGCTAAATGCCCTAAAAAATGCTTACACTGGTCAAAAGAAACAGGGTTATTCCAAACTCCTGCTGTTGAACCAACACCGGATGAATGTATTGCTTGCGGCATGTGTGCATTAGTTTGTCCTGATAGTGCAATCAGAATTGAAAAGAAATAATTATTTTCAATAAATATCAAAAATAGGGCCTTAAATTTTAAGGCTCTATTTTTTTTACGTAAAATAACTTTACCTTTGTGGTTTAAAGTCTAAAAATGAGGGAAAATATTAATTATAGAAGGAGAACTTTTTGCAAGAAGCTTCAAATTTCAATTATACAGAATTTATAGAAGAGTTAGTCAATCAGGTCGATAATGTTGCACCTGAAGACTTGAATGTATTTCAAAAAAAATACGTCAAGAATTCATTAAAAGAATACGCAACAATTGCGGCTGAATTTGTTATTGAAAACGAAAATATATCAGTAAACAAAACTGCAGAATTAACACAAATTATTGCAGAATGGACTTTTCATAAATGTATAGATTTAATGCGTTCATCAATACCTCAAAATTTTTGGGATGATATATTACAAAAAACAAATTTTACTGCATATGAAATATTCAAAGACTGCACTAATCAGAGAATGTCACAAATAGATACACTTGCAGCAATTGAATGGGGCGTCAATAACAGCTATAATGAATCTGTTACAATGCTGAGAGAAAAAGGGTTCATTGATTCTGAAACTTTTCAGACGGCATTAAAACAATCAAACATTGACACTATGTTTAATGCCTTAAAGATTGATAAAGACTGTTACACACCTTCTTTTAAAGATAAATTAATATTATTCTTATCGAAATTTTTTGCGATTATTTCAACAATAATTATCGCTGCAATAGCCTTAATACCTGTCCATATGTCAATCTGGGAAATATACAGTGAGATTTCTTTAATAGCTATTGCCGCATACATGCTTTTCAGAAATAAAATTGTAACTTCTCCATTGTATTTATACATATTGTTTGGGTCACTTACAGGAATATTTCTAAACCATCAATTTGTACAACAAGATAACATTTCAGTTTTGATTAATATATTTATACTTGGAATTTCATTGGGAAGTATAATCGGATACAAATTTGGACAAAAAAAGACAGAATTATAAAATTCTGTCTGATTTTTTAATTTTCTTTTCTTTATTCTTCTTCTACCACTTCATCTTGAGGAATTTCATTTTCTTCTTCTATAATAACCGCATCTTCAATTTCAGGTTCATCATCTTTAATTTCTTCAGTTTCTACTCTATTTGCACGGATGTCATTAACTTTATCAACAACTTCCTGCGGCATATCATATCTTGCACCATCATCCAAAACATTCATTGTATAACGATTTTCCGGGAAACTCATTAACAAATCGTTTTGTACTGACAATACAGCATTATCTTTAAGAGCTGCCTGTAAAAGGAATTCTTTAGTTAGTGCCATATTACTTATTTCTCTAAGACGTGCTCTTGAAAGATTAATCTGTTTTTCCTTCAGTTCACTATAATTTTGATTATAATTTTTAACGAAATCAGCAGTTCTGTTATGAGAACCTCTTATAGAATTGAATAATCCGCCGAATAATAATGCAGCAGGTGTCCAATCAAGTGCAACTGCACCAACAGTTTTAATCCAGTTAGGAGTTTTAGTTCCTGCCAAATTCCATGCATTTTTCAATACGTCTACTGTATTACTGTTATTAATCTTCTTAGCAAGTTTTCCAACGGTTTTATTAGCCTTTGATGTAATTTCAGGTCCGAATAGTTTACCAGCTTTAGCAATGCCTAAAGGCAAAGCTGTAATAAGAGCTATACCCGCACCTAAAGTTGTCATAAATGACAACATCGGATATTTTCTATCAAATTTCTTAACATCATCTGATTTTTGATAAATTTTATTGCGAGCAGCACCTAATAAATCAACTGCACCCAATAGAGTTGTCATAAATGCAGCTGTTTTCAATCCTTTTGCCATTCTACCGGCTGCACCTGAAATATTTCTGGTAAACAATTTAGTTTTACTGTTATCAGACAATAGCATTCTTGAAACGCCGGCTGCCAAAGGTGCTGAATAAAATAATAAATTTGTTACTTGTCTATCTT
>JBKUMA010000149.1:0-4615 GCA_046955055.1 Candidatus Gastranaerophilaceae bacterium | reverse complement strand
TCATATACCTTCTTATTGCTTATTATTCAATGAGATTTGGCGATTACTGGCTTGAAGTTATGTATCCGCTTATATTTTCAATTCTTGCATTCACATTTGCATTTATAATTAAGTACTTAATCAAGTCAAGAGATTTCGAACAACAATACAGACTTGCTACCACTGATGGACTTACTGAATTATACAACCACAGATATTTTCAGGAACAAATGCGTATGCAGGTAGAACAATCAAAACGTTACAATAGTAATTTCTCATTAATCATAATTGATATTGATTACTTTAAACGTTTTAATGATACTTTCGGTCACCAATCAGGTGATGCCGTTTTAAGACAGGTTGCTTTTACCCTGAAAAAAAATGTTCGTGCTACTGATATAGTTTGCAGATACGGCGGTGAAGAAATGAGTATTATCCTGCCAAATACAGGTAAAGACGAAGCTTTTTCTACTGCCGAAAAAATTTGTAGACGCGTTGCTGAAAAGAAATTCAAATTATCAGGTGATAAGGAAAGCAATGTTACAATAAGCCTTGGAGTTGCAACCTTCCCGTTTGACGGAGAAGAAGCTTCGTCCATAATTGACACTGCTGATAAACGTTTATATAACGCAAAACACAACGGACGTAATCAAGTCGGTCAGATTTAAACACTTGACAAAACCTGCGAAAAAGTAAATAATTGATTAGAAAGAATTAAGGAGGGTAAAAATGTTTATAAAAGCGGTTAAAAAGTGCCCCCCCCCCGGAAGGCACATTTAGCTTTTACACTTAGTGAAGTTTTAATTACATTGGGGATTATTGGAGTTGTTGCAGCATTAACTCTTCCGGCTCTAGTCAATTTACACAGGGCTATGCAATATGAGGTTGGTTTTAAAACAGCACAGTCATTATTAGGACAAGCTGTAAATGAACTCCATACAAAAGATATTTATATTTACGGGAACATTGATTATAAGCCTAACTTACCGTTTTCAAATATATTTGCAGAGGCTTTTAGCGGCATAAACGCATTAAATTCATATAAAGCCGGATTTGACGGATATGCAAAATATAAAACATACTCAAATACGCCGTTTAACCATGCAAGACTAGACGATGGAAGTTGTCAATTGACTAACGGCATGAGTGTTTATTTTGAGTCTGGTACAAGATCTACTACCACTACCCCTATAGTTATTTTTGATCTTAACGGTTCAAAACACAAACCAAACAGATTTGGATACGATACTTTTGCTTTTATAGTGGACGAATATGACAAGGTTTACCCTTTAGGTTCTTCTCTTGCCACAAGTGCTAAGTACAAATTGTTTACAGACTTAAGCAGATATTGCAACAAGAATTCAACTTCAGAAGAGAATGGAATATCCTGTGCATACGAAGCTGCAACTCAAAAGGATTATTTTAAAAATCATCTTAAATAAAAAATAAAAAGGAGCCTGAATTAAGGCTCCATATTTTTTGCTTCTATTATGTAAATTTATTTTTATATTACAGGCACATCAACAGGCTGAGTCAAGATAACATTTAAGACTTCTCCTGAAGGTATGTTTACATCTTTACCTTTTTTAATTGTGTTTGCAACAGCATCATACAAATAATATCCGCCGCCGCCTATCCCGCCGCCAATAGCAGCCAACGGTAAAGTTAAAATTCTAAAATAGCCGCCTGCAACATCTTCAAAAGTATCATTTCCCCAATCAGTTGTAGTTTTAGTTATTTTTTTAGTAGTCTGCCAAGTTTGTTTCATAGCGTCCTTATAACCGCGAGTTGTAGTAATTCCGCCGTCATATGTCAAATCCGTTCTTCCCACAAGTGACATAGACAAAGGTAATTGTCTTCCGTTAGGTGCCACTACATGGTCAAAATCAAGGTACATAATCGCTCCTTTAGAAACTCTTTTTGCAGGAACTATTTTGCTTACACTTCCTCTTACCAGTGAGCCCTGAGGCAATATAACATCATTATCAGCAGATTGATCTGTAATCATGACAGCAGTAAACTCTTTTCCTTCAAATCCGCCTATAGTTGAAACAGGAGTCAATAATTGAAGCGAAAATTTTGTTCCTGCAGGAATTCTCTTTGTCTTAGCCTTTGCATTAAACGGTGCTGCAGATGCCATTTGAACAAACATCAACAACGACAATATAACAGTAAAAATTTTGAATTTCATAAATTACTCTCCTTATTTCTTATTATACTAATTCTATCCGTTTGCATAAAAAATTGCAAGTATAAATTATTAATTGTAAAAATGTTGATGAATATATTATTAATTGCTAAAATTTAAGTATGTCAAATTTGGATAAGATTGAAGAATTACAGTCAATATTAAAAGAAGACCAGGCAAATTTTCAGGCACGACGCCGGCTTGGAATTCTTTTGCTTGATTCAGGCTTCGCTGAAGAAGCTCTAAAACACTTCATATACCTTTCAAAAATTTTTCCGGAAGATAGCGGAATATATTATAACTTAGGTATTGTTTATGAAAAATTAAAAAATCTTGATAAAGCCGAAACAGCTTATTTAAAGGCGATAGAATTTTCACCAGAAGAAATTGATTCACATTACAATCTTGGACTTGTATACATTGATAAAAAAGAATACGAAAAAGCCGTTGATTGTTTTGAAAATGTGCTTGCAAAAGACAATAACGATTCGAATTCATATTTCAGTATCGGCTTATGCTATTTTAAAGAAGGAAAACTTGACGGTGCAAAATACTATTTTGAAAGAACAATAAACATTAATGATGAAGATATTTACGCACATTTTTATTTAGGCAATATTCATAAAGAACAGGGAAACATTGAAGAAGCCGAAAAAGAATTTAATAAGGTTTTACAGATTTCTCCTGATTACAGCTGGGCTTATTTTAACTTGGCGGTTATTGATTATGAAAGAGGCGATTTGCGTTCTTCAATAGAAAAACTTGAAAAGACTCTGGAATATAATCCCAAAGATACTGAAGCATACAAAATATACACAAAAATTTTGTCTAAAGAAGGATTATATGACGATGCTCTAGCAATTATAAATCAAGCACTTGGAATTTGCGGAGCAGGCGGAGATTTATACTATATTGCCGCACAAGTTAACAAACTTAAAAATGACAGAGAAGAATATGTAAAATGCATGAATAACGCCTTAAAATACAACACTACTCTATCTGTTAGCCCAAAACTTGTAAAAAAAGAATTGGATAAGTTCCTTGCATAATTTTTTCATGGTAAAATAGCTTTAGCCTCTGAATAAAGTTCAGAATGGCAATGATATAAGAGGAATTTATAATTATGAAAATGTCAAAATTATTTGTGCAAACATTAAGAGAATTTCCGTCTGATGCGGAAGTTGTATCTCACAAAATGCTTGCAAGAGCTGGATATATAAGAAAACTTACATCGGGTGTTTACAATTATATGCCTTTGATGTGGAGAGTTTTGAAAAAAGTTGAAAATATCGTTCGTGAAGAAATGGATAGAGCCGGTGCTCAAGAGCTTTTAATGCCTTTTGTTCAGCCTAAAGAATTATGGGAAGAATCCGGACGATGGGAAGTTTACGGACGTGAGTTGATGAGGCTTAGAGATCGCCACGACAGAGAAATGTGTCTTGGACCAACTCATGAAGAAGTTATAACTTCTATTGCAAGAGATGGTTTAAAATCTTATAAACAAATGCCGGTTAATCTTTATCAAATCCAATCAAAATTCAGAGATGAAGTTCGCCCGCGTTACGGTCTTTTAAGAGGACGCGAATTTATCATGAAAGATGCTTACAGCTTTGATACAACTGAAGAAGGTCTTGATAAAGAATATCAAAATATGGCTAAAGCTTACAAAAGAATTTTTGATCGCTGCGGTCTTGATACAAAAATGGTTCAGTCTGATTCCGGTGCAATAGGCGGAAGCGTATCTCACGAATTTATGGTAATAACAGACACTGATGCCGGTGAAAATGATGTTTTCTATTGTAACGAATGCGATTATTCAGCAAATTCAAACCATGCAATTTCAAAATTGCCGCAAGCGGTTGTTGACGGAAAAGATTACTTTAAAGAAACAAAAGTAATTGACACTCCACAAACTCACTCAATTGAAGAATTAAGTAATTTCTTAAACATACCTTCAACTCTAATTTTAAAATCATTAATTTATATTGTTGACAAAAAGCCTGTAATGGCTTTAATCAGAGCGGATAAAACAGTTGAAGAAACTAAGTTAATGAATGCAATTGGCGGAATAGATATAAGAATTGCAACATCAGGTGAAATTGAAGAGCTTATGAACGAAAAAGGCTTTACAGCCGAACCTGGATTCATTGGTCCAAAAGGTATGGATGGTATTAAAATTATTGCCGATGAAACAGTTCGTGACATGAAAAACTTTGTTGTCGGAATAAATCAAACAGACAAACACTTAGTTGGTGCAAACCTATCAGACTTATGCATTGATGAAATAAAATATGCCGACATCAGACTTGTTGAACGCGGAGAGCTATGCCCTGAGTGCGGTAAACCTTTGTTTGTTACAAAAGGCATTGAAGTAGGAAACATCTTTAAATTAGGTACAAAATATTCTAAACCTATGAATGCTGTTTATTTGGATGAAAATGGAAAAAC
>JBKUMA010000148.1:0-4650 GCA_046955055.1 Candidatus Gastranaerophilaceae bacterium | reverse complement strand
TTCTATAAGAGGACGTGTTTTGCCGTCAACATTAGACGATATGAAGCTTGTTGCAGAAATGGAAGACGGTAGAATTATCCATGGTGAAAGCAATATTCCAGAAGCACATGGCAAAATAAAAAGATTATTTACAGACCCTCAAAATTGTAAAGCTTTAGACGATGTTATATCTGCAATTAAAGAGGCGGAATTGATTATTTTAGGACCAGGAAGTTTATACACCAGTGTAACTCCAAACCTTCTAATAACAGAAATAGCTCAGGAAATTGCCAAATCAAAAGCTAAGAAAATTTATGTATGTAATATTATGACTCAACCTGGAGAAACTGACGGATATACAGTGTCAGACCACGTTAATGCATTAATTAAACATGCAAACAGCAGAAACATAATTGACACTGTTCTTGTAAATGATTTTATGCCATCAAATTTAGCAAAAAAATATCAAATGTCAGGCTCATATCCTGTTAAACTTGATATGGAAAACTTAAAGAAACTGGGTATCAAATTATTCTCAAGAAAATTAATAGAAGATAGTAAAGAAGGTCTTGTAAGACACAGTTCTAACAGAGTTGCAAGAGCAATTTATTACTGGTACAGAAAAGAACATAAGAATGATAAGACTATATTTTTTACATCAAAAGAACTTGAAAAAGAGGATTGCAAGTTATAATGATTAAGAAAGTAACCGTTAAAACTATTCAGAAGATGAAAGAAGCTGATGAAAAGTTTTCTGTTCTTACAGCATATGACTACTCTACTGCCAAATACCTTGATGAAGCAGGTATTGATATAATTCTAATCGGTGACAGTTTAGCAATGGTCGCTTTAGGTTATGACACTACTCATTCAGTATCGGTTGAGGAAATGAAAATTTTTACAGGAGCTGTCGCAAGAGGGGCAGAACGTTCAATGGTTATAACCGATATGCCTTTTATGAGTTATAATGTCGATGTTTCTTCTGCGTTAATAAACTGTGGTGAAATGATAAAAGCCGGTGCTAACGGTGTAAAAATAGAAGGCTGTAACGATTATATTTTGGAAGTTGTTAAAAGACTTGTAGAATGTGGTATTCCTGTTATGGGACATTTAGGCTTTACTCCTCAATTTTTAAACACTTTAGGCGGTTATAAAATTCAGGGTAAAACTCAAGAGGCAGCCGAAGAAATTTTGCAGCAGGCAAGACAGCTTGAAAAAGCTGGAGTATTCTCTATAGTTCTTGAAATGGTTCCTCAGGATTGTGCAAAATATATTACAGAAAATTTAAAAGTTCCAACTATCTCTTGCGGTGCGGGGAAATTCTGTTCTGCACAGGTTTTGGTATCTGATGATGTGTTTGGAAAATATTCTGAATTTAAACCTAAATTTGCACGTAAGTATGGTGATATGAAATCATTAATTTATGAATGTGCTAAAAAATTTGATGAAGATGTAAAAAACGGAAATTTCCCTAAAGAGGATGAGGTTTTTTAATAATTTTTTTTGAAAGAGAGTGAAAAACAATGATAATACACACTATAGCTGAATTAAGAAAGTTAGTTAAGAGTTGGAGAGAACAAGGTTTTACTGTTGGGTTGGTGCCTACAATGGGTGCTTTGCATAACGGACATAAGAGTCTTATCGATAAAAGTGTGGAAAACTGTGACAAAACTGTTGTTTCTGTGTTTGTTAACCCTATTCAGTTTTGTCCTGGAGAAGATTTGGATAAATACCCTAGAACTCTTGAAGAAGATCATAATTTGGTTATTCAATCAGGTGCTGATGTCGTTTTTGCACCAAGTCCAAAAGAGATGTACGGAGAAGGACATATATTATCTAATGATTTTTTAACTTATGTGATTCCTCCGTATTTTTATGTCGATAAGTTATGCGGAAAATCCCGTGTAGGGCATTTTGACGGTGTTTGCACAGTTGTTAATAAGCTGTTTAATATAGTTCAGCCTGATTATGCGTTTTTTGGTGAAAAAGACAGGCAGCAATTAATAATATTGAAAAAGATGGTCAAAGACTTAAATATTCCTGTTGAAATTGTTTCTTGTCCTATTGTTCGTGAAGAAAGCGGGCTTGCTTTGAGTTCAAGAAACAAATATTTGAGCGAAGAACAAAGAAAAGATGCTCTTGCGTTAAGCAAAATCCTTTTTAATATAAAAGCATGTTATAATAAGGGTATTAATGATGTAAAATCTTTGTCGGAAACTGCATATTCATATCTTAATAGCAATCATTCTCTTGAATATTTGGAGTTTCGTGATAAAAATGATTTGGAAGAAAAAATAACTGCAGATAAAGACACAATTGTATTTATTGCGTTAAAAGTGGGTAATGTCAGATTAATTGATAATATTTCTTTAGAGTAGTTATGGAGTGAAATGTTACTTTTTTATAAATTTGGTCAAAGAATTGTTCATATTATAATAAATTTTCTTTTTGTAATTCAGATTACTTTAATGATTCTTGTCTTTTTGACAGCAACTTATTGGTTTTTAAATTTGTTAGGTTTCGGTTCTTTTGATTTTGTTGCTCCTCTTGCTAACAAAATTACGGAGATTGTACATATTTTTTGTAATCAGGAAGTTCAAATCGGCGGTGTGTTTTTTGACGGAGCATTACTTTTATTTGATTTAATTGCGGTATGTTTGGTCTTTGGTGCAACAAAACTAAAAGTAAATTTGCTTGGTCTTGAAGACAATATTATTGATTCAATAAGGGTTTGTGAAGAACGTATTGAGGACAGATTTAATGAAAAACTTCAAAAAGAGGTAAGAAGTAATATTATAAAATGTAATAATACAGCTATTTTGGTTCAGTTTACCGCGAAAAGTATGCTTGTTGATGCTTTCTGGGGCGGGGATGAGAAAAGCGGAGTACAGGAAAAAGAAGATGAGGCTTTTAAAGAATTTTATACATCTTTAAAGGCAATTCCTGGTTGTAAATTTGCAAAAACTGATAATAAAATGCTTATACTCTGTGATGATTTTAATAAAGTAGACAGTCTTATGAGATATATTGATGTATCAATTAACCGTATAAAAAATTCATTTTTAAAGAAGAAATGGAGATTATACAGTTATGTAGCCATTGATGTATATGATGATAATACCCCTTTTAAAGAGGTTTATCCTATTTTAGAGAAACTTTTATTGCTTAAAAATCATAGTGAAGCGGTATGCCTTGGAAACTTCTGCATGAGATATGAATTAGCCCAGGACAATTCATACGAACCAATGTTGAAAGGAACTTACTCAATAGGGGAAGAAACAGAAGTATGGATGCTGGTTAAAAAAAATTAACAAAAGCCTTGATTTTAATTTACTTCTTTGTTAACATTTTTTTATAACCGCAGACAGCAGGCAGACGAAAGTCTTTAAAAACTCAGCCCGCCGAGGTACAAAAGTAGAAATATAATATTTTATTTATATGAACTTGTGTAAGATTTTGCGGTTAAAACCAGAAAGCAAAATCTTTTTTGGTTTAAAAACAAGGTCGAGTCGGGAGCCGTATTCCAAAGATAGGTAATCCCAAACATTACAAACAAAGGAGCTAAAAATGGCAACAAAAGCTTTTAAATCTGAAAAAGTAGATGCAATAAAAGCAAAAATTGAAAAAGCCCAAGTAGCAATCGTAACTGAGTATAAAGGTTTATCAGTAGAAGAAATTACTAACTTAAGACGTTCTCTTCAAAAAGAAGGCGGCGACTACATGGTAACTAAAAATACTTTAGCAAAACTTGCTGTTAAGGGTACTGACTATGAAGTTCTTACTGAAACTTTTAAAGGACCAATCGCTTTGGCTTTTGGTTTTGAAGATCAAGTAAGTCCTGCAAAAGCAGTTGCAAAATTTATTAAAGATACTAAAAAAGGTGTTATCCTTGGTGCAGCATTAGATGGTAAATTATTATCAGCTGCTGAAACAGAAGCTCTTGCAAAACTTCCTTCAAAAGAAGAACTTATTGCAAAAATTCTTGGTTCAATCAATTCACCTGCATCTGGTATCGCAAACTCTGTCAATGCAGTTATGTCACAACTTACAAGAGCTATGGCAGCTGTTAGAGATCAGAAAGCAGCTTAGTGCAAAACTGATTAAGGGTAATATTTTTGCAAAGTTCGCTTATTAACATACAGGCAAAATATTAAACCCGTTAATCTTCAGGCACAGTCCGGATGAATAATCCAAGACAAACAAAATGTACAAAAACAAAAAACTATAAAAGGAGAAATCAAATGAGTAACGTAGAAACAATTTTAGAATCAATTGAAAAATTAACTTTATTAGAAGCAGCTGAATTAGTAAAAGCTATGGAAGAAAAATTCGGCGTATCTGCAGCAGCTCCAGTAGCAGTTGCAGCAGCTCCAGCAGCTGCAGCAGAAGCAGCAGCTGACGAACCAACTGAAGTAACTGTTATCTTAGCTTCAGCTGGTGCTAACAAAATCGCTGTATTAAAAGAAGTTAAAACTATCACTGGTTTAGGCTTAAAAGAAACTAAAGATTTAGTTGACGGAGCTCCAAAACCAATTAAAGAAAACATCAAAAAAGAAGAAGCTGAAGCTATCAAGAAAACTCTTGAAGCAGCTGGTGCTACTATCGAAATCAAATAGTTTTATAAGCTATAAATTTATAAAAATACAGCTCTTGAAATTCAAGGGCTGTATT
>JBKUMA010000147.1:0-4670 GCA_046955055.1 Candidatus Gastranaerophilaceae bacterium | reverse complement strand
TTTCGGATATTATGGGGAGAAGTTCTTTTTTTGAATTGAATTAAGCTGCTTTTTGACTTTTCTTAGCTTCAATTTGTTTTTTGAATTCTTTAGAATATACGCCGTGATCTTCGCAATATTCATCTATGTGTTTTTCAACCATTCTGTTGTAATCTTTGATTGCATCTTTAGCAGATTTGTTTTTATCAGCTTTGTCGCATCCTTCAGGAACTCTGATTTTTGCACCTACTAAGAAACCGTATATTACTTTGTTGTCATCACAGTTTTTAGCATTTTTGAATTTTTTCAATTGGCTTCTGTTTAATTCAATAATTTCTTTTTGAGAAACACCGTATTTTTTAGCAAGTTTTGCTATTGATTCGCCGTTTTGAACAATTACTTCGCAAGGTTCTTTTTCAGGAGCCGGTGCCGGTGTTTGTTGACCTGGTTGAGGTTGTGCCGGTGTTGTATTTGCCGGTTGTTGATTGTTGTTTTCACCGTTATTTTGCGGAGTTGTTACAACAGGCGTATTTTGTTGATTGCCTTGATTTTGTTGAGTTGTGGTATGAGCAGGAGTTTGCGGTTTTTCATTTAATTGTTTTGCTTCGTTATATGCTGCTAACAATTCTCTTTGAGTTACGCGTTTTCCAGTATTTTCGCCGTAATGTTTTTTGAATAATTCAACTTTTTGTTCATCTGTTAAATTTTCCATTCTTAAGATGCCGTTTACGATTTTTGCGTTAGCTTCACCATCGATTCCTTTTGCCCCTTCTTTAACAACTTCTTCTGCAGAAATTCCGTTAAATACGTCTTTTTCGCCTTGGTCTTTAATTTTATGCATTGTTGCTAAACCTGCACCTAAACCTCCAGCACCACCTGAGATAGCACCGAGTAAAGAGCTAGCTTTTGGGCCGATTGCTTGTTTATAAGAACCTGTTGCATTGATGATTGTTGAAGCTGCTACGTCAACGTAACCGCCTTCGAAAGGAACTTTAATTGTTTTTCCTGATAAATCAGAAGCTGAACCTGATGCTGATTTTTTAATATGTTTGCCTGCAATAGCACCGACTGCTGCTCCGATACCTGTACCGATTAAAGTTGTTTCGCCTACGTGTAATGCACGTTTTGCAGCTGTTTTATCTTTTTGTACATCAAAGTTTGCATAATCTGCAGCTTTTCTAATTGTTTTTGCTTTTACCTGGAATTCTTTTCCGGCAGCACGTGATTCACTTAAGTCAAGTTTGTTGTCACCGGTCCATTTTTTAATTTCTTCTTTGTATTTATCTTGGTTAAATGTTCCGTCTTCATTTATGAATTTGTCTTTGTGTGCGTCAATGAAGTTGCGAACTTTTTTGCTTTTAATATAAGTTACTTCGCCTGCATCAGCGTTAGCAAGTCTTTTTGCTTCTTTTCTTGATTTGCCTTCGCTTCTGTATTGTTTATACAAATCTTTGTATTGATTGTCACGTTCTTCTTTTAGTTTTTCATATTCAGATTTGTCATAGAAAACATTAGTATTGTCAATTCTTTCACCTGCAATTTCATCATCCAATCTGTTTTGTGCAGCTTTTTTGGCATCTTTTTTGCCTAGATTTAATTCTGTTGTGTACATATTGTTTAATTCTGCTTTTCTGGCTTCTTGTGCTTTTTTGTCACCTAGAAGCAGTTTTTTAATTTCTTCGTTTAATTTTTCTTTTTCAGCTTCAACCTTTTTAACAGGATTTGTTGCTGCTGACGGTTGTGAAGCTTGAATACCATCAATTCTCTTAACTTCTGTCATCTTTTCCCCTTTCAATTTTCCTCGTGACAAGAAAATTTTAATTTTAATATCCCCTATGCTTTTATAAAAAATTTTTCTTATCGAAAATTGCATGCTGACATGGCTTTTGAGGTGTTTTAAGTGGTTGAAAGCTTCTATAATTCTTGGTTTTGGGATGTTTTAACAATTTGTAACAAATGACATAATCATATTATATAATAGTATTAAATGTTATATATTCGGGTTATATTCTTTTTTAAAGTTAATGTATTATAATAGCAGTATGGCAATATTAGAAGTTAATAATTTAAGTTTAGGTTTTATGTGTGAATGCGGTTTCAGGCAGGCACTTTTTGATGTTTCATTCAAGCTTGAAAAAGGTAAAATGCACGCTCTTGTTGGAGAGTCAGGCTGCGGAAAAACAATAAGTGCTATGAGCATTTTGAGGCTTCTTCCTAAAACGGCAAAAATTATAAATGGAGTTATAAATTTTAATTGTGACGATATTTTGAAATTATCTGACAGAGAACTTCAACGTATAAGAGGTGCTAAGATAGCACTTATTCCGCAAGACCCGATGACATCGTTAAACCCATTATACACCGTAGGGGATCAGTTGCTAGAGGTTATAAAAATACATCAGGGACTTGAAGGCTGTGAGGCTTATAAAAAAGCTGTTGAAGCTCTGGAAAAGGTTCAAATTCCTTGTGCAGGCGAAAGAATGAAAGCATACCCGCATGAATTTTCAGGCGGTATGAAACAGCGTGCAATTATTGCTATGGCACTTGCATGTAATGCTGAAGTTCTTATTGCTGATGAACCGACAACGGCACTTGATGTAACCATTCAAGCTCAGATAATGAACTTGTTAAATGATATTAAAAAAGATATGGATACTACTATTCTTTTAATAACTCATGACCTTGCACTGGTGGGAGAAAATGCAGATTATGTTTCTGTTATGTACGCAGGAAGAATAGTTGAAAGTGCTCCGGCAAAAGAATTTTTTAAACATCCAAATCATCCGTATTCTCTTGCTCTTCTTCGTTCTTTACCGTCAAAACGCGGTGAAAAACTGGAAACAATATGCGGACAGCCTCCATCTATTCAGCAAGATATTTCCGGCTGCAGATTTCATCCAAGATGTGAAAAATGTATGGATATTTGTGTAAAAGAAATTCCGCCTGAATATGTTGTAGGCGAAAACCATTTTTCAGCATGTTTTTTAAACAAATAAAGACGTAACGTGCCACTATTCATACACGTTACGTCTTGCTTTGGCTCCATACTCTCGTCTTTCAGAGAATACTTTGCCTATGTCGATTACCATCATCCAGGTACCCGTTTTCGTTAGTTCGTCTCCAAACTATGATATGAAAAACGGCCTTAAGTGGCGATAGCACATCCCTGTACGGTAACCGTTCGAATCCCGCCGCTAATTTCGCGGTGTAGAGAGCTCCAGGCTCAAACTGTCCATACTCTGCAAGTATTTCATTGCAATCCCTATACTAAATTTTTCAATTTATTCACGCAGGTGCTAATGAAGCAGCCAGACGCAGGGAGGAATAACAAACCCCGAGTATGCGGACTCGCGACCAAAAATATCATGGCAGATTCGGCTTTGGGATACGAAACTTTATAAAATTATTCTTTGTGTTCATCTTTCTTTTCTAATTTTTCTTGATTATTCTTTTTATCTTGAATTTCAAGTTTTTTAGGTTCTTTGTTTTCAATTTGAACTTTAGGAACAGTTATTGTTAAAACTCCGTTATCATAGACAGCTGTTGCGTCATCAGATTTTACAGGCTGATCAAAAGAAATTGTTCGTTGATATTTACCGTATCTGAATTCAGAAGTGTGATAGCGTTCATTTTTTGCTTTTTCTTCTTTTTCTTCGGTTTCTTCCTGAATTTCTGCTGTAATTGTCATAAATTCATTATCAATTTCAACATTTATATCGTTCTTATCTACACCCGGAAGTTGAACTTTAACTTTATAATTTTCATCATTCTGCTTAACCTCAATAGCCGGACGCCAGGTCGAAATCTTTTTCAGATTAAGAGGATTTGCCATTGTGTGCACCAAGAATGTATCTCTTAAAAAGTTGTTTAATTCCTGGTGTATACTGTCAAAATATAAATCAGGCTCTTTTATTATTAAATCGGTTTTCATCATTAACTCCTTTCACACTCTTAAGATAAGCTTTTTTTTACTAGTTTTCATTCCTCGAGTGTTTAATTAATTAAACGAGAATTATGTACTTTTGTGTAATAGATTAAATAGCAGTTTCATTAATAATATGTGTGATGTAAGCAAAAAATTTTTCTATAATAAGGAGATTAATATATTATGGCAATAAAAATGTTGGTTTTTGATTTTAGAGATAGCGAAAAGGAGTTTTTTAAAAAAAATGAATTTGATTTTCTTGACATAACATTTTATCCTGAAAGTTTGAATGATCATACGGTAGAAGGTTTAACACCTGATGAACTTGAAAATACAAATATAGTAAGTGTTTTTACAAATTCAAGAGTGAGTGAAAACGTTATAAATAAGTTTAAAAATCTACGTATCATATCAACTCGTTCCACAGGTTATGACCAAATAAACAAAAAAGCTGTTATGGAAAAAAATATTTCGGTTATTAATGTTGACACATACGGTTCAAAAAGTGTTGCACAGTTTGCTTTTGCGTTGATTATGGCATTAGTTAGAAATATTGTACCTGCAGCGATTTCTATGCGTGATGGTACTTGTGAATGCGATAGTTTTGTGGGAAGAGATTTATCAAAATTGACGCTTGGGATTGCCGGAACAGGTGCCATAGGTTCAAGTGTTGCACAGATGGGGGCTGCAATGGGTATGAAAGTTCTTGCTTATGATTTAAATTTAAGACAGGAACTTATGAGTTCGATAAAAGTTGAATATGTGG
>JBKUMA010000146.1:0-4688 GCA_046955055.1 Candidatus Gastranaerophilaceae bacterium | reverse complement strand
CATATAAATATATAAGATCATAATAAAAATAAAAACTCCCTTAATAAAAGGGAGTTTTTTTATAAATTATTTTGTATTTGAATTGTCTGCAACATCAGATTTATTAGGGCTTTCGTATTCAATACCCATTTCTTTAAGGGTTCTGATGAAATTTTGTGCACAAATCTTTTGAGCTTCAGGCGGCACAATTCTTAAAATTTCCACTGTTCTAGAAATCACAGGATCTTTATCATACCAGCGGTTATTTGCATTTACAGGTTTTACCATAGCGTAGAATTTATCTATTGTTTCTTTGGAAACTTTTTCTTCTATTTTTTGCAAAAAGATTTCAGCCTGAGCTCTCAATTCTGTTTGATAATTTCTCAAAAGCTCAATAACTTCCAATAACAATGGATCATGGTCATACCAACGCTTATAGGTAGGATTCATTATGTACGCCCTCCGTTAGGTTTACTTTCAGGTTATTAGAGGAATCATCTTCTTTTCGCTCTATTTTACCTCCTAACAATCTTAGCTTACTTTCAAAATTTTCGTATCCTCTATCTATATGATGTAGGTTTTCAATAACAGAGTTTCCCTCTGCCATTAAAGCAGCAACAACCAAAGATGCTCCTGCACGCAAGTCACTTGCTGCAAGGGTTGTACCTGTTAATTTTTTTACACCTTTAATAATAGCATGGTTTCTGTCTTGATGAATATCAGCACCCATTCTGCGAAGCTCAGGCACTTGCATAAATCTGTTTTCATACAAACTTTCAGTAATAATACCAACACCGTTTGATGTAGTCAAAAGTGTCATTGCCATAGATTGCAAATCTGTAGGAAATCCAGGATATGGCTGAGTTACAAAGTTAATTGAATTTAATCTGTTTTTACATGAAACTTCCAAAGAATTAGGCTCAATAAGTTTAATATTAGCACCCATTTTCAACAACTTATCAGTAAAGAAAGTTAAGTGAGCAGGGAAAACATTTTTAATAATAGCCTTACCTTTTGAACCGATAACAGCAGTCATAAATGTACCCGCCTCAATTCTGTCAGGAATTGTTGTATATTCAATACTATGCAGCTTGTCAGGTTTAACACCATTAATAACGATTTCAGAAGTACCTGCACCGTTAACATCTGCCCCCATAGTATTTAAGAAGTTTGCCAAATCTACAATTTCAGGTTCTTGAGCAGCATTTTGAATT
Source organism: Candidatus Gastranaerophilaceae bacterium (assembly GCA_046955055.1). Classification (GTDB taxonomy): domain Bacteria; phylum Cyanobacteriota; class Vampirovibrionia; order Gastranaerophilales; family Gastranaerophilaceae; genus JBKUMA01. The sequence continues at coordinate 3,495 of JBKUMA010000146.1, read as the reverse complement.
CTGGTAGAGCCTTCTGCCAAAATACCTGCAAGCATTAAATTTTCTGTAGCTCCAACAGAAGGTATATCCAAATAAATGTCTGTACCGACTAATTTTGAAGCCTTAGCATGAACGTAACCGTTTTCGATTTTAATTTTTGCACCAAGTGCTTCCAAACCTTTGATGTGAAAATCAACTCTTCTTTCTCCAATTGCACAGCCGCCAGGCAAAGCAACAATAGCTTCTTTACAGCGTGATACCAAAGCCCCGAGTACAATGAATGATGCTCTCATTTTACTTACAAGTTCATACTTTGCAGTGACATTAGTAATATCTGTTGCATCGATTGTGACAGATTTTTCACTCTTATTATATTCTGTTCTTGCTCCCAATTGTGCAATTACACTCAACATGATTTCAACATCAGTTAAATCAGGAACATTGTATATTTTTGTTTCACCTTTCGCTAGTAATGCGGCAGCCATCAATTTTAATACCGAATTTTTTGCTCCGCCTATTGAAACCTCACCTTTTAAAGGGGTACCGCCTTTTATAAAATACTTTTCAGTCAATTTTGTTTACCTTTAATATTTCAAATATATAATTACCTACTTAAATAATAATACAATCTTATTCAAATGATGTAAATAAGTTAAAATATGTAAACAAACAAAATAATTAAGAAAAGATAAATTTTCCTTGTTAATTTATTTTGATAACTTATAATATATATATATTTATATAAGAGGTAGAGAAAATGTCACATAAACATCATCATAACAATAATCCATTCAAAAATAATTCAGAAATTTTTGAAGAAAATAACGAAGAAACAAAATCTAATGATTCAGCAGAAGAAAATTCCTCTCAAGTTCAAGATGATAAAAAGGTAGATGAACTACAAGAAAAATATGATACCTTAAATCAGCAATACTTAAGACTTGCTGCAGATTTTGATAACTATCGTAAAAGACAGGCTCAAGAAAGAGAAGACCTGTTAAAATATGGTGCTGAAAATGCCTTGAAAAAATTAATAGAAGTTTTGGATAATTTCGAACGCGGAGAAAAAGCTCTTGCTGACGTAGAAGACTGCCAGCAAGTAAAAGACAGTTTTAATCTTGTTCACAAACAAGTTATTGAAACTCTTACAAAACTCGGACTTGAAACCATTGAAGCAGAAGGAAAGGAATTTGACCCTAACTTCCACGATGCTGTAATGCAGACTCCTACAAACGAACATCCAGAAAACACAATTATAAATGAATTACAAAAAGGATACAAACTCGGAGATAAAGTACTTCGACCTTCACTTGTCAACGTTGCAACAGAAGGATAAAATATCATTGCACAGACATTAATAAAAATATATCTGTAAATATGGTAAAAAGGGAAATCAGAATAGGGAAGAAAAGTATAAATGAGTAATTACTATGAAACACTTGGAGTGTCACAAGACGCTTCAAAGGATGAAATAAAATCAGCTTTCAGAAAGAAAGCCCGTACATTGCACCCCGATGTAAACAAAGAACCAGATGCCGAAGAAAAGTTCAAAGAACTAGGCAAAGCATATGAAACACTAATGGATGACAATAAACGTGCAACTTACGACCGATACGGGGAAGACGGTTTGAAAAATGCAGGTTTTGATACAGGCGGCCCGTTTGCAGGCGGTTTTGGCGACCTTAACGATATATTCAATTCATTCTTTGGCGGAATGGGAGGTTTCAGCGGATTTGGCTTTGGCGGAAGACCTGACCCAAATGCTCCGGTTGAAGGTGACGATTTAAGATTAGATATTGAAATAGATTTTGAACAGGCTGTTTTTGGTACTGATAAAGAAATCAAATTTGACCACTTAGAAACTTGTTCGGCTTGTAACGGTACCGGTTCCGAAAAAGGATCCAAGCCGGAAACATGTCCTACCTGCCATGGTACAGGTCAAGTTCAACAAGTCATGAGAACCCCTTTAGGTTCTATCGCACAAATTGTTACCTGCCCTGACTGCCAGGGTAAAGGTAAAAAGATTTCTTCACCATGCAAAGCTTGTAAAGGTGCAGGAAAAATAGAAAAAGAAAAGAAAGTCGAAATTAAAATTCCGGCAGGCGTTGATAATATGTCTAAAATCAGAGTATCCGGAGAAGGTGATGCAGGAACAAACGGAGGACGTGCTGGCGACTTATTTGTAGTTCTTCATGTTAAACCGTCAGAATACTTCAAACGCGACGGCAATGACGTTTATTCAAGACTTGACATAACTCCTGCTCAAGCAGTTTTAGGCGACGAAATTGTTATTAAAACACTTGACGGAGAACAAAAAATTCAAATTGCTCCGGGTGTACAAAGCGGAAATTCAGTAAAAATAAAAAATGCAGGTGTTCCTTATCTTTCACGACCATCTCAAAGAGGTGATCATGTTGTAATTATTTCCGTAAAAACACCTACTCACTTGAGTGATGAAGAAAGAAATCTGTACAAAAAATTGTATGAATTACAAAAAAATAAAAAACCTCAAGAATCAATATTAGATAAAGTTAAGGGAGTTTTTAATAATGCGTAAATTAATAATTTGTTTAGGCTTAATGATACTTACTGCTGCATCAGCATTTGCAGCAAAAATTCCTGACAATGTGAAAAGTTATATCGATAAAGATTTTCCGAAAACAAATTTTCGCTTTGACGGTGTAATAATTATGCCTGACAACACTATTTATTTACCATTACTGCCTTCAAAAATTATCAAACCGGAAAACCTAACAATTAAAACAACTTACCCGGCAGGCAAAACATTAAAAGATTTACCTAATGTCGTAATTTTTAACAATGATTTTGTACTGTTAAAAGTCTTAACTGATACAAAAGGCAATAAAACGGTTTACAGAATGGCAAATCCGCCTGTTGAAGTTCGTTCAGGTCTTTTGCCTCAGGATATGCTGGTTCCGAAAGGGCTTGTAATACCTGACAATATGAAAGGCATAATAGGAAACCTTGAAATTAGAACAATTGATGATCCTGGTATTAAAGTTCAGGTAACTCAAGGCAAAAAAGAAGCTGGCGGCCTAAAAACTCTTTCAACTCTTCCACAGTTGAAGAACAAAACTTTCTATGTTGCTTCACCTTATACAAAAAATATTCAGGTGTTTAACCAGGCAAGCAAAACTCCTGATTACGCTCTTGCTCAAAAAAATATACCTATTTCGTTAAAAGAATACAACAATAAATTTTTGTTGGTTACAGCATATGACAAACCATCAGTTGATGTAATATCACTTGCTGATGACCAAATCATCAAACAAATTTATACAAAAACACAGCCAGATGAAATTTTAATTGATAAGACTAAAAATATTGCATATGTTTCAAGTTCAGAAGATTCAAGCATATATCTTGTTAATCTTGAAACAATGTCTCTATTCAGACAAATTAAAATCACAGGGATGTGTGAAAAACTTACGCTTTCAGACGACGGAACTAAATTATTCTATTATGACAAAAAAACACGTGATATCTGGGCTATAG